>RGCF01000021.1 GCA_009919265.1 Bacteroidota bacterium
TCCGGATTTGATCCTCGAAGCCATGTGTGCTGTCATCGATGATCACATCATAGTCGCCCCCCTGTTCTTGTAAAGCCCTTTGAATATCACCTTCTTTCTTGTAAAGTATGGGTTGTATACTGCTTTTTTATCTAATACACTGAAACGTGTTATAATATAATGATGAAACATCTTTTATATTATATGATATTTTATTATGCTTTGACAAGCACAAGTAACTTGTTTTCCGTAGAAAAAGCAGTTACTCATGCTTTTACAAGCACAAGTAACTTGTTTTCCGTAGAAAAAGCAGTTACTCATGCTTTGACAAGCACAAGTAACTTGTTTTCCGTAGAAAAGCAGTTACTCATGCTTTGACAAGCACAAGTAACTTGTCATTATCCCATCCAGGTGACCACCGCGCCATATGTTCGCACATAACGAAATAAGAAGTAGAACACTGCTCTAGTATATCTTTCAACTCCCTTTCATACTTCGCCTCCTCTGTGGCACGGAAGACATCTTCAACTATCAGAATTCCACCAGGCTTCAGAAGCGGAAAGGCCTCTTTCACAATCCGGATTTGATCCTCGAAGCCATGTGTGCTGTCATCGATGATCACATCATAGTCGCCCCCCTGTTCTTGTAAAGCCCTTTGAATATCACCTTCTTTCTAGCCGTGCACTTGCGCCTCCTGCCACACCAATTTCTGCAAATCGGATAGCCCTACCTTTGAAAGGGCTGAACAGCATGGAATATACAGCAGTGTAGGGATGCCGGTGTGAAACGACATTATATGGGCTTTTATCGGTATTAAATGTGCGCCCTAGTCTGCACAATTCTGTAAATGCATCTGTAGAGTCTATCACAACTTTGTCAATCATTCTATAGAATAGTTTCTAACATCTTTTTAAGCAATGAAACATTCTAGAGCTCATGGAGGATTCTATCCCAGTATAATGACGGGTGTCATACGAACAGGACCCTATTTCATGACAGCAGCAGTGGCACAAGCTTCTCGCCTTATCCGAAATAACAAGAGCCGTATGAGCAACCGGAAGGGCAGCCGGAAGGGCAGCCGGAAGCGGAGTCGCCGCCGCACCAAACGCACCAAACGTTCTTAGGAATACGCAACATACCGGCAGAAATACGCGTTATAGGCATAAAGAGGTTTTCAGAAGAGGAATATAGAATGTCCCGCCCTACCGCTAATGCAAATGGCAATCTATTTGAGATTCGCACCGTCCAAGCGGGTGCTGTTCGCACTCTTATTGAGGCTCTAAAAGAGATTTTAACAGAGGCGAATTTGGAGTTTGATTCGCAGGGCATCAAGGTGATGGCAGTAGATGAGACTCATACGGTTCTTGTATATCTCCGCCTTCATGCGGATCGATTTGAGACGTATTACTGTCCTGCGAAACACGTCCTGGGTGTGAATATGATTTATCTTTTCAAGCTTATCAAGACAATGGGGAACAATGATAATTTGACTCTTTATTTGCCTGCGTCGAATCCAAATAAACTCGGAATTCGTATGGAGAACTCGGAAAAGTCTACCGTCACGAATTATTTCTTGAAATTGTTTGATACCGATGTGGAGGACATTCAGATTCCTAATCTGAACTTTACGAGTATCATTCATATGCCGAGTGTGGATCTCCAGAAGATTTGTAGGGACATGAATGCACTAGGTGAGAAGCTGGATGTGGAGATTACATCTTCGGGATCAGATCTCATTTTCAAGTGTATGGGCGATTTCGCAGAACAAGAGACCATCATATCGGAGAAAAACAATTCCAATATGAAGGTTCATAAATTCGGGAATGGTGCGTCTGAGATTGTCCAGGGTATTTTTCAGCTAAAGCACCTGGTGCTTTTTACAAAATGTACGAGTTTATGTCCATCCATTGAGCTATATTTGAAGAATGATATTCCGCTGATTCTGCGTTATACGGTTGCGAATTTGGGAGAAGTGAAACTCGTATTGGCGCCTATGAAGAATAAACAGGCTGCTGCCATATAAAATCAGAGCATTTTGCTGGCAGTACCGTGAATGTATCCAATGCGGATATTTTACACACCCGACAATATGTAGTGTTTTTAGTATGACATCCTGGATTCAAGCAGCCCCCCGTAAGCCAATTGAGAAGAACTCCTTCTTATTTGAAACCACGGAAGCTGGGTTTTGTTCGCAGTTCAATAATTATCTATATTCGGTAATGTATGCGTCTTCTGTGAATACACCCTTGTATGTAAATGACACCACCAATGCAGTTTCTGTCCATTATCCTCTCATAAAGAACACATTTGTCAACCAGCCAAATGTGACGTTTACAGATACACAGGTGATTTCTGCCACAAGTCTTATCCGAAAATCCGCTCAGCAAAAAATCGCCGGAGTGCTACGACTCTATTTAAATATGGTTGAAACACCCAAATTTCGCGAAATGGCACGAAAGATATTTGCTTGGAATCCATCTCTTCTTCCAAAAATCCAGGCGCGTCTGGATGAGACGTTACTTCCCGATGTAGATGTGGGCGTTCATATACGCGCCGGAGATAAAATCCTAACAGGCGAATCAAAAGATATACCCGTGGAGGCGTATATAAACGCTATTCGAAAATATCAGAAAGATTCTAACAAAACCACCCTTACAATCTTTGTGATGACCGATTCCTCGCAGAGATTAGAAAAGCTGAAAGAGAAAAAAGATTCTTCCTGGAAAATTGTCACGCTCGGATATCCCGAAAATGTCAATGGACACGTCCAGCGCGATTTCAATGCCGCGCCACTTCAAAGACGTATGCGCGCATATATTGAGTTTATGACTGAGCTTTTTTATATGCAAACGCTTCCGCATATTATTTGCACATATTCAAGCAATATTGGACGATTTTTATATCTGACAGCAGATGATTCCACATCTTTGGTCAGCATGGATATGCCCGTATTTAGTCCAATCTAACACGCTCCGTTACATCTTCTTATCCACGTGGGGCGTATATAGTATATCTGTAGGAGTAAGCCTCTGGTGAAGTAGATGAATACCTGTGGGCGTATTGTATTTTTCAGAATCCTTGTTCCATACTTTTATTACATAGAACCCAACCCGCTGGGTTCCATTCGGACCATTTATGATTTTTGGACTAATACTTATTCCAACAATCTGGTCAGCTGCATGTAATGTTGCGAGATTGAGCATCGCGCCGAGTGTATATGCCTTATAATATTCCACACCCTCCTCGGGCCCCCCCCGGAGTGAATAGCTCCCCCCACGGATATTTTGATAATTCTCCCAAAGGGGCGGAATTGGATCGCGCATACAGAAGAACATCCCGCGCTTCAATTTATCGCCAAGTTCATTGAATACAGATAATATCTCTCGTGTAGTATTGACTTTTGCGATAGGTTGGAATGTATCTAATGTCCATCGCTTCTCCCTTGGCGCATGAAAATATAATGTCCACGTGCCAGAAGGTAGAGGAGAATCAATATCCACTGACATCATACGTGGGGGGGATATACATGGAATAGCGGGTCAATTTTAAGCCCCTTAGTCAATTTTCTTAAGATCTACATCTGGGTCCGATTCTTGCCCCAGAGTATTGAATGACACAGTGAATGTATCCGCGTCATCCGTCACATACCGAATCATGAAATTCCTATTCGGGTCTAACACAAGCTCTGAAGAAAGAATCCAGGCATGTAGAATATGTCCCAAACTGGGGGAGGATTGCGTATTATATACACGAATCGTCTCAATAAAATCAGTAAGATCATACATCACTTTGTCATTTTCCAGGATTTCAATACTTAGAATGGGAAGAACATGCGAAAAAAGACTAGTATGTGTATCCCACGCTGTGAATTTACGCGTATCTGGTGAATATTGCCATAGAGGAAGCGCAGATCTAGGGGAATGAATATTGACTTTATTTTCAAGATATGGAGTATTGACATTTGCAAAGAAAATATAATTAGTTGGCATATATACACTGCGAATAGCTTTGTATACTTTTCTGCTGAAAAGTATGGTATTCTCGACGAAATTCAATAAGCAGTTACACAGATATAAGGCCGTATATGCGCAACAAACCATTCTAGCTATAAATGGTGAAAATGCCTTAGGTCACATTGCACCGGCAAGGGTTTTTACGACACATATTACAAGAAGAACCAGATATAGGAGGACTATATATAGCAGGACCCACGGGTTTTGTAGGCTGTTTTATTAACATCATCCATCCGATAACAAGAATCACAAAAGGCAACAGAAGTAGCCCCCACGCAGCGAGAGAAGCTCCGTATTCGCATAAAACACACATCAATCCTATGGAAATTACACCGGCGAACGCATGTCCAGCTAAAAGTTCGTAATCATGTCGGAGAAGGTCCAAAAAAAGAAGGCTTACAAAGATCGCGGCAGTGGCTATTGTTGGTGTACATAACGCATCCATTCTATATCATAGACTACTTTTTATGTTTCCGCCTTTTTTACAATAATACGATTCTTAACATCGCTCCACACTCCAACTTGCACAAATTCACCATCCTCGTTCGTCATATAAACATTTTTATCGGCATCACGGTAGTATGTTGCCCCCTTATATTCAATCTCTTCTAGTTCCTCGCCCTCGTCCTCCTCTTCTTCACCCTCAACCTCAACCTCAATCTCCTCTTCACCCTCGTCTTGTTGCCCCTGTTCACCAAATTCTTCCATTACATCATCTTGAATATCGTCCTCCTCCTCTTCAAGAGCCCTACGGGCACTACTATTCAAAAGCAGACGGTCAGCTTCGTTAATCCTTTCGGGAGTTGCTATAACAATCTCTCTCTTGGGAATTACTTCAATTCCTGTTAGTGGATACGGCATGATAAGAGGAGGGATCACAGAAGAATCATATTGTGCTTCGACCTTTACCAGGTTCTGCTCGCGCAACTTTACAATTTCTTTTTCAAGAGAATCAATCCTAGAAACCATCTGCGACAGTTGAGTTGGTTGGACAGAGTTGGAACTCTGCACATATTGGGTTATCGCCGCAATGCGTTCATGAACTGTCCGTTCAAGATCTTTTAAAAGCTGGCACACTGTAGTTTCTGTCATCTCTATACCAGTAACTACCCTGTATCGTTTGTCAATTTTAGGTGGCTTATCGTCGCCCGCTCGCACCTATTTTTATATTCATGACAGTATCAAGCGTTGATTCCCGCTCTTTTAGTGGTTTACTACGCTTGAGACGCAAGCCCTCTTCCACAGACCTCTGCTGATGAGAAGGAATTACACCTGGTTGCTTTTGATTCATATCAAAAAAGTCAATCGGTTTCGTATCAATGGATCCGAGAATACTCACCATAGGTGGCATATGAACATCCACTCTCACTTTTTTTTCTCGTATCGTGGAACGAAACGTTTCTATGGACATTGGCCCTCCAAATAGCTTGAGGCTCTCACGTGCGGGTGCGGGGAAAATACGCCCAGTCGCATTGGCATCGTATATGCGATGAAGAAGTGCCATGCGCTCCCAGCGAATATGAGGATCCAAGCCCTCTGTAAGAAGATATGAAATACCACATTCGGGCGAACAAAAATTCCCATATACCATATAGACCATATCCACTTCTCGTTCAGGAATAACACATGGCTGGTGGTCAAACGTATGCGCGCACCAAAAACAGGCGATATCTGTTTTATCAGGAAGAAGGCGCTTTTCCGAAAAATCTTTGAACTGGACCATGAGATTCGCTTTTGCGAAACAGGACATCGATTTTGTAACAATTTCTGTGATGGGTTCGGGCTCTTTGACTACAGGAGTAACAACTTCCACAAGCTGTTGCCCTGCGGTGAAAACGTCCCCATCCGCCGCATCATATGGGGCCGGTTCTATACTAGAAGGTGGCGTTGGATCGTAACGAAGCGGCTGATCATGAAAGAGCACCTGGCTTGTTTTTATAGGCAAGTGTGCTATAAGCGGACGACGGGGTTCTGGATTAAAAGAACCATCTATCCCATCGGATGTCACCACCGCTACAATTTTAACGGGCTTCTTGGCAGACTTTTTTTTAATGGGCGTGGCGGGCTCAGCTATAGCTGTGTCTACAATTTCATTTGCTATTGGCTGTGCTTTCTTCCTCCCCTTACTAGCACTTGGCATTCCTATAGGGAGTGTGTATTCGGTAGTTTAAGCCTTTTATATCGGCTTGCTAAGCCGATAAGGTCTAAAAGGATATCTGCTCCCAATAGTAAATGGAGGGCCTTGGTCTCCCAAAACGCATTGAAACGCTTCTTCAAACAATAGTTACAAATCCAGAAACACGCACCCACTTACTTATGATAGGCCCACCGGGATCTGGTAAAACTACATCAGCACGTTTCTTTGTAGAAGCATTGCATGGGAATAGCCAAAATAAAACAAAAAATTTCTTTGGACGAGCTCTATTTCTGAATTCGAGTGATGAGAGGGGTCTAGAAGCAGTTCGCAGTCGTGTGTATCCATTTATTCGTTCCTCCTTTGATTCTCTATTTACAACAACGGGACCCAAGGTCATTGTATTTGACGAGGCGGAAACGCTCACGGATCAGGCCCAGATAGCACTACGACCTCTTTTAGATATGAATCCCCAAAAAGTATTAGTTATATTTCTGTGTAATTCTGTTTCACGTATTCACGCATCTATTGTTCATAAGTTTTTGATGATACCCTTTGAAGCTCCGAACCCCGCGGATTTCCAGTTTCGTATGCAGAAGATTCTGGGGGATTCACATACCGCGACAATGTCTGGACTAGATATTCAGTTTCGCCGTGGAGATATACGATTTTTTCTTCTCAATCCTGGCCGATATAAGGATTGTGTGAAATTATGGAATGAACTTTTTACAACGCATATGAAACAACTACGCACACTTTTTGAGCAGGTATTACCCAAATGGGCATTTTTAGATCTCGCAATGTTCTGTTTATTTTGCGCGAAACATATTGGCCTCTTGACACCCGAATCATTGTGTGAAATGCTTCGGCTAACAGATACGGACTTTATTAAACAGTTTGGTCCTAAAGTGCGAAGTCAGCTTTTATCTTCGTGGTTTGAAACTCACGTGCGCGCAAAATTGGAACAGTGGCCACCAGCCTAAAGTATATAAGATGCAGTCTCTTACTTTCACTCCTCTTAGAATTTCTACTCTTGTAACTACGGGGCACCTCGGTGCCACGATTCAATTAACGAAACTCTTTGAACAAATCCCGAATGTTCTTATCCCTATTGGATATCCAGGAGAGGGCTTTCTAAAAATGGAACATGAAGCTAAAGTTGTAGGACACTCGGCGCGTGATATGCTTACCAAGCGCCGAGTGAGTGATAAGACTTTCTTTAATCAGAGCACATTCGTTATTCGGAAGCGCAGAGGTGGGACTGGCCCCGACGCCGATGAATTTAAAGAAGTGAATATGAAACTCTTTGCGAATGGAGGCTTTCAAATGACAGGTGTTACATCCGAGGAATTTTCTAAGATTGTCCTGGAATTCATACTCGAGACGTTCAGTCATTTAGCGGAGCCCATTGCGTCACAGCCTCTATCTCTACAGAAATTCGCAATACAGCTCCTTAATTCTGACTACAAAATGAACGCACCGATAAAACGTGCCGAGTTACATCGTATATTATGTCAAGAATATCGTCTATCGAGCACGTTGGAAACCACTATTTATCAAGGAGTGAATACCAAATATTATTATAACGAGAGTGCCCCGGCAACACGTGGAATTTGTATGTGCCCGAGGTTCTGTAATGGCCAGGGAGATGGGACAAAGCTTGGATCTTGTAAAAAGATAACTATCGCCGCCTTTCAGACAGGAAGTATCATAATTACAGGGGCAAGGAATACGCAACAGCTAGACGAAGCATATGGGTTCATCAATGAAGTTCTTCAAACGCATCGTGCTGTAGTTGCAAAGTTTTAGGATACCGGCAATCAACGCGGAAAAATAACTCTCGTCCTTTCCCAGAACACCACAGAATCTATAATGTCTGCCCCCCCTTCTACGGTAACAGCTCCGGCAATGCCTTCCCCGCAAGTTCTTGTTCATGCAGCCAAACTTGCGATTGAGCAAGATAAGCCCATTTTACTTGACTATTTCTTAGACACTTCCGCAGGAAAGGCTTTTTTGGGTGAGGATCAAGAAACCAAGGAAAAGATGCTGATCAAGTCGAGTGAGGAATTCACAAGTCTTGTACAGAAAGTGTATAAAGTTCAGGATGACTACATTATCATCACGGAAAACTCGCTTTATATTGTGAGTGGTAAGATTCAGAAGCGCCGTATTCAGGCACCGGCAATTCGTGGGTTTTAATCGGATGAACCGTTAGCAAATGCGGAAATCATACCATTTTCTGACATATATAATTTTTGTTATAGCAGTCGTAGCAACAATACCACAGCTATATCAAACGTTTAACACCCCAAAGATGGGGGATTTCAGCATATTGAATTTAGTTTTAAATGATGCCACAAATATACTCTTAGCTATATACGGATATCTTAGTGGGGATATGGGTATTGTATTATTGGGTGCGTGGTTTACAATATATTGGAGCATTTTATTGAGTATAAAGCTGCGTTCTATTTAAAAATCGTTCAATAGTTTAGAAATGGTCAAAAAAGGGTATTCTAAGAAGCGGTATTCACGTAGGCGTCGTGTTGGTGGGGGAACTCCCATGCCTCCAGGATATCCCATGCCTCCAGGAGCTCCCATGCCTCCAGGAGCTCCCATGCCTCCAGGATATCCCATGCCTCCAGGATATCCCATGCCTCCAGGAGCTCCCATGCCTCCAGGATATCCCATGCCTCCAGGAGCTCCCATGCCTCCAAAAGCTCCCATGCCTCCCGGATATCCCATGCCTCCCGGATATCCCATGCCTCCAAAAGCTCCCATGCCTCCCATGCCTGAAGCAGCTCCCATGCCTCAAGCAGCTCCCATGCCTCCAGGAGCACCTCCCGGATCAAGTCTCATTTCAAAAGATGATATAATGAATGTGGCACCACCTATGAATGATTTCGCTAATATGATATTACCAGTTTTAAAAGAGTTAAATGCCATGATTGCGTCAGGCAAACCAATAGATGTGAATTATTTGAAAAAGAAATTACAACCATCTATGATGATTATGCGAAATAAACTAATCCCACAACTACAATATTCACCCATTACTATGAAATTACAACCACTAATGAACGCCTTACCACCACCATTAATGGCAGAGTTATTTACGCTTTTTAATAATATCTCAAACTAATGTCGTATGCGTTTGGCATTCGCTGGTATACAGTCTTCACGGTAAATCTATACATATTATAGAAATGGCCAAGAGATCTACGAAAATGCGTAAGAGTGGCGGAAGTTTCCGATCCAAGCGCCGCGCTTCGCGTAAATGTTGGTCCGGTGGGGCCGCATCTCTTACGGATACCAGTATGCTGGCACCTAGTAAGATGAGTCACGCACAGGGAACAGACTATGCCAGACATCACATGGGGCAGCACGGTGGTATGGCACCGGTTGGATACACGGGTGTCTTAGATGATTCCCTACGAGCTACGGCGCGCGTTGCAGTTCTTGATGAGTCCCTGCATGCCATCCAAGGGATGAGTGATCAATCCGGCGGATCCCATAGGAATTTCACACGCAGACTGAAAAGTGGAGTGAAGCGCGGTGTAAAAAAAGTCAAGAGTGTCTTCAAGAAGTTGAAGAATAAACTTGTTGGTCCTAAGAGCTACACCCGGAAATTCATGAACATGTTCCGTAAACGGGGTGGGGCACGGCGAGGCACCGGTAAGAAGATGCGTGGAGGGTCCGCGGCATCTCTTACCGCTGCCCAAGATTATTCTGCCCCCGGTATGCTTTTAAGTCCCGCGGATGAAGCTCGCGCTCTAGGTGGAATGAATCCCGAATGGAAGCTCGCCACAGATCCTACGGCATTTGCGCCCAAGATGTAATGCCCGCTGCTAGGTAAAAATACTCTGTAGCTTCTCCGTCGCGCCCTTTAGAGTAGCAATCTCTGCCGCCGTTGCATGCACTGTAACATTCACCCGAAGATCTCCCCGACCTCCCATTTTTCGTAACATACCTTCGCCCCCTATTGTAAATATATCCCCATTTTGAACACCAACAGGAATCTCTATTACGAGTCCCTGTGGATGTGCGGGATGCCCTTCTAATTTCATAGATGTCCCAAGCAACATCTCGCGTAAATGAATGGTAACCGCAACAGACAAGTCGTCTGTGAATTTGACCCGTTTAAACGGAATATCCTCATCTGCTTCTTGTAAGACAATATGCAAATCACCCGCTTCTTCATATCTTTCAGTATCAGAGCACTCGCAAGGAAATACAAGAACTTCATGTGGAAGCATTCCAGGTTCTATGACGACATGTAGCTCCTTTTCCTGGGATGTGAATTTTTTCCCTAGACATACGGCACATGGTCGACTCGCGCGTTTTCCTTTCCCTGCGCAATCTCCACACGTCCCTTGTGTCATCATTTGTATAGGCCCCATTTGCATGATTTGTGTCCGCGTGCCAGAACCATTGCATGTGAAACAGACCTCATATGTCTCCGCACCCGATCCACTACACGATGCGCAAAATGCCTGTCGCTCAAACTTAATCTTCACCTGCTTTCCTTTATAATAATCGGACAAGCTGAGTGGTATTTCATGTATCTTAGAAGGGCCCTTTTTTTCTTGCGTGGGCGGACCCCTTTGTGAAAACATTCCGCCCATATCAAAAGGCATACCAAAGCCAAATGGCATTCCGCCGCCAAAAGGTATCTCATGCTCTTGCTCCATTCCTGTCTGGTCATACATGTTACGCCGTTGATCGTCTCCCAAAACATCATACGCCTGTTGTATTTTTTTGAACATTTCTGGATTCCCCCCTTTATCTGGATGATGTTGAAGCGCCAGCTTTCTATAGGCCTTCTTTATATCATCGGATGTTGCGCTTTGCGAAACTCCTAAGGCGTCATATAAGGGTAGGGGCATATTCCTTTGTATCTAGATTCTTATAAGGTTTAAACCGCTGCGGATTTTAAATGAGCGTTTGCGACGTATTGTTCATATGCTACCGTGAAGTATCAATAGTTACACTGCCCCCAAAGCGATAAACCAGCAGTCATGCTTCATGGCAGCCTTAAGAATCTCTGTAAAATAAAGTAGGATGCCATTTGAATCGTCTTTAATTGGTCAAGATGACTGTATTGCACTTTTAAATCAAATTCTTCCAGATCCCCCTCATTTGTTCATATCAGGGGGGTATGGATGTGGAAAAACAACTCTTGTACATGAGTTTCTGACAGCATATTATTCACCCCATGGAATTTCACCGAGGGATCCTGAATGGACTTTGTGGTTATCTTCAGAACAAGATCGCGGAATTCATTGCGTGCGACAATCCGTTGCAGAATTTGTCCGCCATTCTTCTGCGCGGGAAGGAGTATATCGCTATATTATCGTGGATGATGCCGATTCATTGCCTATGATTTCACAACAAGCTTTGAGAAGACCTATGGAAACACATTCACATACAACACGCTTTATTTTTATCAGTCGCTATACCACAGATCTTATACAACCTCTCAAGTCGCGATGCCTTCATTTAGAAATAGAGATGATGTCGCCGCAGATATTAGTGAAGCATTTTTGTGACAAATTGGGATATCCAAACATTGTAATTGATCCGTCATCGATTGCCATTTTTATGAGTATTGCGCAGACACCTACAGAGATACAAAATATTTCTCATATTTTATGTAAGGTCTATGGAAAGGATAGGAATGCGGAGAGTCCTATTATGCCTGATGAAGTACTGAGTCTATTTGCATCGCCGTCCTTTTCCCTATGTTTGGAGCTTTTAAAGGCATATGTTCGTAAAGATAGTGCGAATATGATGCGGATCTTTTTAGATATTTGGACGACGGGAATTTCATATGAGGATTTCCTACATGAACTCACGTCATCTGTATTTCAAATGGGAATACTTTCTCCAAAAATAAGTCAGGATATTCATCAATTAATTTTAAAAGGATGGATTTCTTTTGCACAGGGTAAAACACATTCATTGGACTTAATGCGCCTCTTCTTTACTGAAGATAGTTAGGGAGTATGGTACATAAGAAATTATTTAGAAAAGAACCACCGTTGGATCTTGTTAATACTATTCTCCGGAGCACGGGGCTTCTAGGAATAGAAGATCTACGCTGGTTTACAAAAGATGAGCTTATTCTTACGGGGCATGAGGAATGGTTGCCATTATTGGAAGCATATTATTTACCGTGTAAAGCTTCCCGGTTTTTTCATGGAGTATTGGATGGCGCGCGTGTCATAACCATATTTAGACATATTCTGAGACCATATGGATATGATATTCATGTTCAAGAGAGACTTTATAAAGAGCATAAACATACATTGTATCAGATTCAACCCGATAATCCTTTTCGGGATTTGAGTGGTGTTTCCATGACAGTGGATTTCAATTAGACTTGACGCGTGACCCACACACATTTACATAAGCATTGGCATCATCTTTTGCGTAATGGATAAAGATTTCAAGGTTGGTATTAGTTTTTCTTTTAGTTGAGATATATCTTCTTTTGTGAATGTAATTGATTGAGAAGCTGATCCGGAAGTTGGAGGCATTGGAGGCATTGGGGGTGGAGGCATCGGAGGCATTGGGGGTGGAGGCCCTGGAGGCATCGGAGGCATCGGGGGCATTGGAGGCCCACTATTTTGAAATCCCTCATATTGATATTGCCGTAGAATGTATACTGCAACTGCAAAAAGAACCGCATGCGTTGCGGCGACAAGAAATTTAGAACCCTTTGTAGGTAATTTTACCAAAATCCCAGGCGTTAGGACAACAAATAATAAAACCAATAAAATATACATCTATATATTCCTATGATTTAAAGTACCGCGCGAAATATATGACTCACCGCAAGATCGGAGTTCATAATTTGATCTTCACTCATGCGAAGAAACCAGCCGAACGCACGTCGCTCTTGTAGCTCGGGCCAAGGAATAGGGACATATACCGCATCCCCCGTCAATTTGAAGGGCATGTCAACTACATCCCCCGCTGCCAGTAAATCTTCACACTGGATACGACGCCCTGCCGCACCTTTACGCGTCAGCTCTGCGGTAGGTCGCACTTTGATGGGTTCTTCCCGCGCCTCGCCCATACGAATTGCATCGATTACATCTGACATTTCGTCGCGACGGAATTCGGATCCACCCGCGCGTTTCTCCAGACGGGCGCGGACTTTTTGTTCCCAATCCACCCAGATTGGATGCTCCGGAATAGGCGACCAAGCGACACGAAGAGAGGGGGCGGGAGTGCCGGCAGCTCCGACGAAACTGACCTCGTCGTCGGAGCCGAATAGCACAATCTGTTTCTTGGGAAGAGGGCCCATAGGTTTCAACCATATGAGAGCGGGAGAAGCCCAGAGACCCCCGAACTTGGCAAGAACCGCTGCGCGAATCCAATTGAGTTCGGGGTCATTTACAACGGCTTCCGGATTTCGAAGAGATGTGGGTAGGGCATTCCAGCCACCGAATAGGACTGCCAGATCTCCGAGCCCTCCAATCACTTCTATGCGATACTCCTTTCCATTCGCTTTTATACAGCTTTCATAACACAGATTCAAAAAGGGGAGATTCAATACACGGGATGATCGTGCCTCAAAATCCATCCAGTTGCGGGAATTCACATCGCTGTTATTCACATATATCCAGAGTACTGGAAGATCCATGCCGCGTTTTAGCAAATGTCGATCTTGCATAGGATCTTCTGATTGCGCGTGTGAAACAGCATACCATCCTCCAAGAATAGCCGTTGAAAGAATAATACATACCACAACGAGCTGTAGTGTTTCTGGCCTTGCCATTCTCCTGCTTTGTGCTATTATTTGTTAGGGCTATTTATTTGTTAATACCAGCCGCTTCATTCGTTCAAAATATTGGGAGCCGAGGGAATCTTCTTGTGCGGCTCGGAGGCGTCTTTGCTCTTCTCGCTTAGCGGCGGCAGCTTCTGCGGCTTGAATACCGGCGAGTTCCTGGTTTGTGAGCGGAGTGGGTGCCTGTTTTCTACTTGCCGAAAACTGGTCAAAACTTCTTGTTTCTACACGGACATCTGCCACTTGATTCGTGATCATATTCTCACTCGTATAGGCATTTCGGAGATCTGTGAATTTAAGATTCGCATTTGCAGCGGCAGTGAATCCTCCACCTCCCGTGCGCCCGAGTTCAACACCACTATTCGGGGCAAGTGTAAGAGCTTCAGGTTGCCTCACCGTCATTGCCGAACTTGCTTGCCTTTTATGGGCTTCTTCTTCAAACGCACGGTTGAAGACATCGCGGTTGAATTTACCGCCAAAGTTAGGGGTAGAAGATGCGGCATCTCCGCCCTTTAGCCAATCACCGTATCCATCCTCTTCAGGATCTGGAATGCGTGTTTGTTCAAACATCTGATTAAAGAGATTCATGTCCAGCTTTTTTGGATTTAACCGGACAGGTTCCACCATTTCCCATTCTTTGGACGCTCCGTCACGTGTATCACGCAGTCGATCGGGGGCTTCTACTTTCCCTTCTTTTACACGACCACCCTTGACACGAAGCAGGATCTCGCCAAGATATGCATGGGCGCGTGTGATTGCCTCAAAGTCCTTTTCATTCCCTCCCTTGTCTGGATGTGCCTTTAATGCCGCCTTTTTATATGCCTTTTTGAGGGCATCTTCTGTAAGTGCAACTTCCTCCTCAAGTCCGAGAACTTCAAGGCAGCTCTGGAAATAGTTGAGCGCTTTTTTATCTCGATGCCCTTTTATTACGGTGCTGGAGGCACTTTGGGCTTGAGATGTATGGTGTGATAGGGTTGTATGTGGTCTTCCGTTTGCCACTGCGTTTGCCATTGCGTTTGATGCCACTGCGTTTGCCATTGCGTTTGATCCCACTACGTTTGCGATCACTACATTCATAGCCATTTCCCCAGGTAAAGGATTTGGTATTTGACTCGCTTCTACCTTGGCAATATAGGCCAACATCTGGGCATAAATTCCAGCAGACCGGAAAGATGCTACATATTCCGGAGCCACTAAAAGAGTGCGTATCATTTCAGCACGCGTTTGAGGATTTTGAATCCCTAGCAAGTTCTTATAAATTCGGACATGCGAGGAATTGTATGATTGGACGTTTCCCATTAGCTGTAAGACTGAAATTCTTCCAGAAAAAAATACCGACAAGAACCACTATCTAATTTTTATCTAAATATCTGTTATATCATGGAACCCCATTGGATGCAAGTTATTTCAAATGCCACCGTCTGTAATTGGTTCTATATTTTTTTCTTAGTGTATGCCGCGCTTATAATCATGTTAGTCGTATCAATACTAATTACTTTGACAAATAAAGCTGCTAGGCAAAATCTTACATTTCCATATATAGTTGGAGGTACAGTATCTTTAATTGTTGCCACTACACAATTCCTATTTTTCTATATTCTATGTGACCGCTCTTTGAAACCTCAATAAATATCTGATACCCGAATATAATGTCGCTTCTTTCGAACGCAAGCGCAAATTTCAGTTCGGCAAGTAGTAAAAGGTCCTATATTACTACGACTCCCTTCAATACCTCTATTTTCACGTATACTACCCGCTTGAATACCTCTAATTTTAAGAATGAAGGGCAGCTTGCCGTGGTTTCTGCTCTTCCTTCTGGGGCCGCGTTAACCGCAACAAATTGTCCGGCTGGGCGTATTTTGCGCGAATCGGGTCGCAAGATTTACCCCGGTGCCAATCCTGGTCTCGCGGTTGGTGATACCTACAGTGGCACTACTGTAGGAACTACCGCGACCAACCACATGTGGGTTCTTGTGTTTGATTCCGTGACTGGGCTACGTGGATTCATTGATCCTAATGCACCCGGGTTTGCCGTCTACAACTCGGATAGGAATGCCGCATATGTGGATTTGGGTGAGCAAACCGGTGGGCCCCCTACTCGCTTGGGACAGTCCGTGTACAGTGCTGGAAACGTCACGAGCGGCGGCGGTTTGCTCGGATATGCTTACACTGGAACTCTTGCGGCGGTCACTCAGCTAACCAACAAGGGTACTGCCGTAACGCTGAATACCCCTACAGGGCAAATTACTATGAACAATGCACAGCTTAACGCCGGTACTAATGTGAGCTTCACCTTCACTAACTCATACATTAGCTCTGCCAATGATGTGGTTCTTCTTAGCTTGGCAACTACTACCGGCCTTGGCAACTATTCCCTTGTGGCGGTTCCAACGGCTGGTAGTGCGACCGTTACCGTGCGTAATACCACGGCCGGTAACTTGACAGATGCCATTGTCATACAGTTTGTCATCATTAAGGGTGTAAACCTGACTTAAGGCGCATAGCCGTAAGAATCGGAAGTTCCG
This sequence comes from Bacteroidota bacterium, assembly GCA_009919265.1. GTDB lineage: Bacteria > Bacteroidota > Ignavibacteria > Kapaibacteriales > UBA961 > UBA961. Next base: position 16,447 of record RGCF01000021.1, read on the forward strand.
CTTCACACTCCCAAAGGAAACGCCGCCCTACAGAAAAAAACCCAAATTGCTTTGGCCAATACGCGGGCAACTTCCCAGGAAGTTCCCGAAGCCTCGCATCGCGCACTAACCACCATGAATCCATTGGTAATACCATCGCCAGCTGCTCCTGTGGAGCCACCGGCGTTGTTGGAGGATTCGCCTCTAATTTCGTCTTCGGAACCTCCCCCGCCAAATCCGACCAAAGAGGCGGGACATTCCAGGGAAAATACCAAGAGAAACTTACCGGCTTTCCCAGATAATAATCCAGAATCCATTGAAGCCCTCGCAGATATTCCTTCACCGTCTGCCCCGACCCAGCTCCATAGAGCCATTTATTCGTATAGATGCCACGCCAGCCGCCCACAAGACCCTTTTCCAAACTCCAAATGGCCGATTCCTCTTTCCAATCCAACGGGAGTCTTTCTACAGAACTCATCAGCCGCTCTCTTTCATTTCGCGGGGGCATCGGTCGTCCCTTATATTTCTGTGTAAAGTTCTCTATAATCCATTCTTCCTCGTGCGCGGCCCATCGCCGAACAAGCTCCAACACGGTTTCAAGAACAATCTTGTCGCCTACCACTAGCCGCTTTTTCATCGCATGAAGCTCCGCCAAAGTGCTACAGAGAAGATCATGCCCTCCTTCCTTCATCTTTACAGATAATGAATGTGGTAAGAAATCATTCCCGAGAAAACTCATTCCGCAGATGTATTCCATCATGTATTCCGCAGGCGTCATCGCGGGAGGCACAAGCAACTTTAGCAATTCACACACATCCAATGTCGCAAAGACTCCTCCATCCGGCCTTCCTCCTTGAAATTCCGCGAGTTCTCGCAACAGCTTCCACGCCCCTACGCCAGGAACATCCCGTGCAATACTCAGCAGAGAAAGCACAATCAAATCCGCATCCAACCCATAGACAACAACCGATTTCCCCACAAGTCGCGCAGCCTCGGCACGCACCCAGGCCATCACTTTCTGCTCTCCTTCTCCCGGCTCCGCCGCACAACTTACCGACCATCCTCTTGCCGCCGCCAAGACTCGCAGGCCATTTCCCAGCTTTTCCATGAATTGCGTCCCAGGTGTTATGGAATTCGTATCCCAGACTTCTTCACCCGGTTTGCGAACTCCGACTTCCAACTCCCGCGCTGCGAGCCACCTCGATTTGAAACGCCGCAATCTCTGTTGGCGAATCTTTGCCATGGGCACTACGCCATCTACGGCAATCAGCACCGTCGCAGGCCGCCCTGCCGTTTCCCACACTTTTACCGTGTATTTCTTTACAGCTTCTATGAGCGCCCGCTCCCAATCGTCCCGCGTATCCATTGTAAATGCCGGCAGCTTGTCACTCCGAACGCATTGATATATAAGACAATTAAAATCCATCAAAAGAGCATCGCTTTTCACAGCCCCCTTTTGAACCAGCTTTGGAAATCTGTCTATAAGACGTTTGTAATACGATGGAATACCCATACCCTACTTTATATTTGCCCCTTTTCTTAAGGCAGGTCAGAATAGGTATGGGAAGTATATGGTTACAAAATGCATCGAATACGGTGGGATTGGTTGTGCAAGAATGTATGCGGATATTTCCTGATTCGCTATTACTAGGTTCCGGCGTATACGCATTAGTCACCCAATCACTCGCATATGGAATATTGTTTTTAACGTTGATTGAGTCTTCATTTATATACAGCGTGATAAATACATTTTCCTCGTATGTAAGTTTGCTAGGAAGATTTCCACCTTCTACAGGATTCGCAAGTGAAAAATGTAGGTCCGGATTTGTTATGCCAATTGCAACTCTTGATACACTTTCCATGTTTGGCCAGTATCCGCATAGATATCCATTTCCTTCGGCACCCATTTTCATGCTCTCCGTCGCATCCTCCTATATTTTTACAACCCTACAACAACAGAAAAATGAACTTGAAGCTCTCGGCCCGGTGTATGCCACGCGATATTATATGAGTGCCTTATTCCTATTAGTCATTCTTGCTATATTCATCTCTTTCCGGTCTTCTATGGGCTGCGACACGATGGCTAATTTAATTATTTCTTCCGTGGTTGGCCTCATCCTAGGAACACTGCTAGTGTCACAAAATCTGCGATTGTTTGGACCTCAGAGTATCAACCTTATCGGTATTCCACTTCTCCGCAACCGCACGTCAAGTGGTGGTACTTTATATATATGCCCCACGCAAAACTAAATAATCAAACCTACAAGTAATGGAAACAGTCTTACTGTCGGTACGTTCATCTATATTATCAGGGTTTAGAACTCTCCCACTTATATTAATATCTTTTATTGGTTTTCTCGCAGTTGGAATTGGTAATATGGGGCTCTTTATGTTATTTATTGGGCATATTCTCATCATACCGCTTCTATATATATCAAATTGGATATTCAAAAGCTTACCCGCACCGATTCATTCCCGTGTAGGTATGCTAGTTCCAACTGCTACGAGCACTGAGCTATATGATCCTGGATATCCTAGTTTCTGGATGGGGCATATTTGTTTCTTTTTCGGATATTTGCTAATGAATGCGGGAATCTTATACGAAAACCAAAAGGGAGATACAAAGATTGATAAGCAATTTGTGAATAAACGGAAATCAAAAGCTAGATCTATACTTATTTTTGGTTGTATAATACTCGGTATTCTTATTGGACTTCGTATGGCGACAGGTGCTGAAAAAACCGGCGGTATAATCGTTGCACTGGTAGTAGCAGGTGGTTTAGGTATAGGATGGCATGCATTGGTATCTGCGTGTGGTGTGGGAATGGCGGACGTGTTTGGAATTTCATCCCAAATGGGGCCTTCTATAAATCCTATGCCTACAACCTGTGTCTATAGCCCTAAACCTTAAGCATTCTTCGGAGTAATGCGAGTTTTGCGAGCCATTCGCGAAGATGTATTCCATCAATAAGTCGTTGAAGTTTGGCCCGATCTAATACTTCCAAGAGGTTGTCGAATGCCTCTTGAAAGTGTTTTGTGTTCATTTCTGTATACGGTGCCAATGCATCCACTATAGGTATTCGATCAACACCTCTATCTGCGTTTATAGTGTCATGCAGATTCCACAGCCAGAATTTCACGGATTCGTGGAATTCGGTGGGATTCCTTTTATCCATGATTCGTTTCAAAGGATGTTTCATCCGCCATTCTCGATAATGTTTTTGGCATAGGGGGCACGGCAGAATTGCTTCTACAAGCTTTAGAACATTCGCAAAGGCGCTAACTTCATCCATATGTAGCATCTGGGTTGGTTGTTTCCCACAACGTTCGGCGCATATATGAAGCATTCGCCACAAATGTGGCCCCCATTCTCTAGTATGAACCATCCTACCGTGTGCCTAAAATTGCCATACCGCATTTTACCGCACATGGCATACTCATGGAAGGTAGGCTAGGAGCCGCTGTCCCCTCTATTGTATGGGATGCGTTTGAAGAAGCACTTCACACAAATATGTATCGCCTCGCAAAAGATATTGCAATGACACTCGGGCAGCCGAATCAACCGCTCTTGGATGCAATAAAAGCGAACAAAGTGCGCCCCTTTCTTGTAGAAATGAATGAGGATCGTGATATCAGTCTTGTATGTGATTATATATGTCAGAGGCCCGATGCGCCAGCTATCTTACAGCCCTGCGGCCAAGTAGTCTTGTGGGGAATACATTCACGTAGATGCCCACAACACATGTATTCTGTTCCGGGTGTAAGTCATATACCCTCTGTAAAGTCCATTCAGGTGGATGATCAGAGATTCTATGTTAGCGAGGATGGAACTATATATGATGGTTCTTATACGATACGCGGGACTTTAACAGGAAAAACCGTGAAAATCTTTGAGGTTGATAAAAATTGAAGCACCAGGCGCCCCTTTTTGCATGTATGCCGCAAGAATTTTCTATAGGGCGACCAATTGGTCGAAAAGAGAAAGAAAAGCGTAACAAAAAGCTGGCCAACCGGCATCGTGACAACTATGGCAAATTTCCTGTACACACTCTTGCGCAGAATATGGAAAAGCAATGGCTTCTTATATATCCTCATGACTGGGTAATGGGGTATTATATTCATCAATTAGGTGTTGGAACAACAATTGTAGAGCGTATGACCTCTCTTCGCGACTTATTGTCCAAATATCGAAAGAAAATAGCTCTAACACAAAATCTCTTTATTCCACCTGGAACAGAAATCAACTTCTTAATTAAATCAATCAAGCACGTAGTAAAAAATCAACGAGTCGTGAATGCATTCCGATGCCTGGCACGGAGATGGCTAAGAAATCGATTCAAGAATGGAAATGAAGAGGATCTTCTTACGGGAGAAATACCCAAAAACCCAATACGCTTAGTTGTCTGGTCCGAGCGCACGATTTATACATTTGAGGCAACTACAATCATGCGCGATATGGTAGGGCGCTTATTCACACAGGAATATCTCTTTCCAAAATATTTAATGCCACGAAACCCCTATACAAATTGTACCATGACCTATAATCAGTTCTTATCTGTAATGTACCAATTGCGACGACTAGGATATTCGCATTGGGCATTGGAGGGATTACTGCTAACACAGTATAGAACCGACGCGTTCATACAGAAGTTTGGGGGAACTATAAAAAAAGAAGTCATATTGCGTGAGTTTAAGAAGCCTGGGGCGGATGTGCTGGATCTCACTCTTACCTTTATAGAAGATCAGTATTGGGAACATAACAAGATGTTCTCTAAAATTCTGTATAAATGGGCACTCGCACATCAACCGAAAAACTATTATATGCGAAAATGGATAGAGCTCTGTAGGGACTATTACATGATAACATTTAGCGATGGAAACGGAAAGTCATATACGGAAGAAAAAAAACGTATTGCGAATGTCTCAAAGAAGTTGTGTGAATCAAATGCGTTTATTGTGTCGCTGTATAAAAAAGAGCATCCTGAGGCGTTAGAAGAACACTTCTATATATATTCGTCCATCGCAATCATAACGGAGATTCCTCCAGTGATTGACGACAATGTCAACTTACAGGGTTTCTGGCCGGATGATGCGCTTGACGGGGGTGAGGTTCCAGCTCCCAATGTCGATGGGACCTAGATTCCATTCCTTGTATTTGAGAGGACCCCAAAGAGTTGCCGCTGGAAGCCGACCATACCATGCCTGAAACGTCTTGGATAGATCTGCGGATGCTCCTGTGCCATGGGATTTGGCGCGCGAGTCTTTGGACCATTCATCGGGTATGTCATCGGGAAAGTATTTTGCATAAAAGGCTTCTCGAATCACGGGATCTTCTTTGACGGCTTCCCACCCTCCGTATAGTTCTGCGACGGAATCCCAAAAGGGCGAATACCAAAGCCCCGATGGTTTTTCCATGCGACCCATTATATCTTTTTCATTGGACTCATATACGGAGAGTTTACCGCGCTGGGTATATCCGAGACATTCGGGGGGGATACGATATATACGACGCTCACGACGGCCCAGCAGCTCGGACCATACGGGTAATTCTCTTGCTACTTCATTGAGAATGGGGTGGAGGACTTGATTCCACGAGGCGATGAATTCTTCTTTAGAGAGACATAGGGCGGCAACGGCAGTGGCGCGCTGCTCCCATATATCCCCGCTCAATAGTTTTAGAAATATGCCCGCTTTTACCCCGTGTTTGCGCATGGCAGCCCGTTTGAGAAATGCATCGGGTGATTCCATACCACGAATGGCACCCCATGCCGTGAGTGTCTTGCGTTGAAGAATAGCGCGATAGGCAAAGCCTTCCACCGGAGTAAAACGACTGTGAATATTCTGTATATTGACACGATCAGGGATTATTTCTGCGCATAGAAGTGTGAGAATACTGCGATCTCGTTTGCCATTTGAGGCGAGGCGACAAAGTTCTGATACGAGGGCCAAAACACATTCTTGTATGATTTCTTCTTCTTGAAATATTCGTGTATACTGCCGATACCAGCCGAGAGCCTTCACACCGAATCCGTAGAGCCATATTTGTTGTAGGGCGGTCATGAGTTCTTCTATCAGCTCCGAGTCCAGTAACTCTAGCGCCCAGAATGTGGCTTCTACCGATTTCCCACGGAGCGCACAAAACATGAGGGCCGCGACAACTTCATCTTGTGTATATAGGTGCCGTGTGAGAGGCATACAGGAATGTGCCAGCGGAGTATAGGCAATTTTACCGTGCTGTGTTTATATTCTACAGTTGAATCCCGCCCCATTAGTAAGAATGGATATCCATACACGGTATCAAAATGCAAATCCGGCAGATGAGATTGTTCCCGGACTTTGGCTTGGAAATCGCCACGCAGCCGCAGATGCGACATTTGCGGCACAGAAGAAGATCCGCGCCGTTTTTAACTGTTCGAAAGATATCCCCTTTCATGCGTCGATTCCCAGGCAATATCGTGTTCCTGTCGACGATAGTCGCCAAGAGCCCGATATTCAGAACATGGAAAAATGGTCCTACGAGATTGTCTATAAAATAGCACATGAAATGCGCAGAGCTGCTGCGGAGAATACGAGTATTCTTGTGCATTGTGCGGCAGGTATGCAACGTTCTGCAGCCGCGACTGCCATGTATCTTATAGCTACACGGGGTCTAACAACGGACGAGGCAATCGCATATATTCAGAGTAAACGTGCCATTGCATTTCAACCGGAAGCGAATTTTGAGAAATCTATCCGAGGGTTTGAGGCGGCATTTACGAAAGAAGTGCGTCCCCAGTTATCCACGAAATAATCGCGGATCTATGCGCACGACGGCGTCTTTGCGAAAATCCAGATTCTGATAGGGCAGTCCTTTGGGATTGGCTACAAGGAGCACGCTGCCCTTGGAGCCTGTCGCATCATGCCATTCTTTTGTATATTGTATAGATTGATGAACATGCCCACAGACCCATGCCACCATTGGTGCTTTCATTAAATCTTCTACATCGGGAAACGTCACACTTTTATCGGGATCGCCGATGAAGCTCTCTTCTTGGAGCCATGTAGTTGGCCCGTAATGCGAAAGAATCATTACAGGTTCATGCTGGGCCTTGACTTTGGAGCGAATCCATGCGAGATCCTTGTTATACAGGGCGCGTAAGAATTCGGGATCTACTGGGCTGGGCTCTGCTTCTACGTAGCGGAAGAATTGGGGGTGCCAGACATGCCCTTCATCGCGAGGAAACTTCCAGAAGGGGAGTCCAAATATATAGAGACCATCTTCGCTCACCATTCCTTCGTGATCTAAGATGGTGATATTCCAAAAGGGTTCTATGATATGTCGCATTTTCCCTACGGCAGCTTCTAAATCGGGTATGGAGCGGCGTTCATTTCCAGATCCGGGTCCAAGAAGTTCGGCTTTCCCGGGAATCCAGATGACAGTGTCCCAATGTTCGGAGCACCATTCTAAAAATGGTTTCAGACCTGTATGGGCCAAGGGAGCCACGTCGCCGAGTAGGGCAAGAACGGGAGCTACGGCAGGTTCCAGTATTTCTTTAAATGTCATCTTCGGCCTCGTTTCCAAATGTAAGTCACTGGCGATTTGTAGGCGCATCTAATCATAATCTCCAATAACACCCACCTTCTACTGACACAGCGGCCCCCGGTATTTCTACGGGACTTGGCCACACCCATGCGTCGTTCCAGAAATGTGAAATGACGGAATGTGTCGCCCAGCGCCGGCCTTTGATTCCGAATAAGACCTGAATAGCTCCTCCGAGAACAAAAGCCGAAATTCCTCGGGCCTTGAGACGACCGGCAATAATCATACCGAGACCCCCACAGCCTATAAGTGTTAGTTGGGCACCGGATGCCACCACAGCTTCTACCACATACTCGACTGCCTTTTGCCACGTATCATATGTTCCGGGCCACTCGGCGTTTCCCATTGCCGTGATAGGCGCATATCCCGTGCGGATAAATGTCCAGGTCGCACCTGAGATATCCAAAAGGCCTTCTTGGGCGCCGGTCCAAATATCGTTTGGGCGTTGAATTTGTGCCTGCATTGAATCTGCGAAACTGCTCACAACTGCCACGTGTTTTCCGACGAGTTGCTCTGTCCAGCGGAGACCAGGTGGAACATAGTAGGGCTCTAAACTACGCAATGGTGTGCGAAATGCATTCGGGGCGTGTATATCCAGAATAGCCTTTTCAGCACGCCAAAGGGGCTCATACCATCCCGCGGCACCTCCATCCATATGTTCAAGAGATTCTATATATGTTTTGCACCAGCTATCAATACTTTCAGGTGTTCCTGGAAAAACCCCTGCATTTTGTTGAATTTGCTGTTGAAGATACGTGGGATATGGCGTTAGCCTACCCGTGCGGCGCCTCAACACCCAGAAGAATAGGACTTCTATTTCTATTGTCCCATTACGCCCGATAAAAAAAGGATTTCCTGAGCCAACTAGATTCCGAATATGTTGGGCTCCTTCATATATTCTTTCTTCCGTTGGGGTCTGATTCATTCTCTCTGGTAGAAGCTAATGAATCCTTAGACCACGGCCCGTCGCGCCAGGGATTCCAACGACGCCCATCGTCTAGCATACGTGTTTCCCCGCCAATTCTTCTACCTTCGACCACGGCCGTAGGCGGAGCAATAGTATCAAGAGATTCTTCAAATTCTATAACAACTTCGTCGCCATGTGCCAGAACTATGTTGGCAGGTTCTGTTACAACCACGTGAAAGGCGATTTCATATCCTCCGAGACATTTCATAGGAATAACAATTGTATCGCCGGTGCGAAGAACTCCCAGTCGCGTCAAAGAACATTCCAATTCCTCTTTTGCGTCAGAATGATAGAAGGCAGAATCTTCAGGGCGCAAAATAATGCGTGTAGCTTCTGGAAATGCATCTTGAGCCAACCATTCGACATCTACTATTTCTCCACTGCCGCTTACTCCGAGATGATCTAAGAACCAGTTTGGTATAAATATCTTTTCACCCTCCAGCTCTACAGGTGAGCCGAGCGCAATATACACTTCATTGGTGTTATACCGGATGCGCGCCACAAGTCGTGTAGCTGGGTTCTGATCCATTACGCGTTTCCATATATCTATCGGAAGGCTACATGTCGCCCATTCAGACTCACTTTCATGCGTAAAGATACTCGACCATACTTCCATTTGGATAGGGTTTGCCTTGGCTTTAAACCCCCATCAATTTTAGGAAGTATGCAGCATGGAATACCGAACATTCAATCTTTTGAAGAGGCTCTTTCCCATGTAGAGCTAACATCCCTACAGAAGAGTATTGTAAAAGGAAGATATATTCCGATGATACGGCACATTTATATGCGCACGTATACGATCAGTTTTTTATTTCATTCTTCACGTATTATTATTACAATAGGATCACTGATTGTCCCCGCGCTTCTTTCTATTCAGGGAGTGTCAACTACCAATGTGCAAGTATATTGGGCGACATGGGTTATATCTCTTTTAGTGACAATATCGAATGCCCTTGTAGCTCTTTTTAAATTTGACAAGCGATATTATTATCTTCATACGATTCTAGAACGGCTTATTTCAGAGGGTTGGCAATATATAGAACTCACGGGAAAATATAGTGGGTTTTATATTCATGGCAAGCTTTCTACGCATGAAAACCAATTCGTGTATTTTTGCCACTCGGTTGAAAAAATCCGGATGAAACAAGTGGAGGATGAATATTATAAACCAGAGGAAAATCAAACACAGATTACAGCATCCGGTACAGCGAATACATCGAAGGTCGCGTCATTATTGCCTCCTACACCCCAAGAAGGAGAATTCTCTGTAACCCCTGATATTGCCTTGGCGGTAAAGGAACAACTTTCGCGCCAATCATTAGAGAATGCTGGGGGGAAAAACAAGGAAAGTGAAAAGAACAGGACAGCTCAATCAGTGTCAGTGTCATTCGACATGTCCTGAGCCATCCTTGCCAGGGAAGGCTTTTTGTAAAAGTCATATGGGAAAATGCCCGCGCATATCTCCTCTTAGTGGTTGGGAGCCATCGTATAAACCAAAGGCGTGGAATAAGAAGTATACAATCCGAGAGACACATAATTGTTTCTCTTATGCGATGAATGTGAATGATCCGAGACAAATACAAAAATGTAAAAAAACAAAGAATTGTAACATTCCATTTCATCAGCCTGGGAATCCGTCCAAATTTGCCCCCTTCAAATCGAGTAAACCCAAGACGTGCCCCAATATGATGATACGCCTTTTGGGTGATAATCCGAATCTACAGATGACAACCTTTGAAGCGCAATGTCCGAAATATACATCCAAGATAGCTCTCGTGGTGGATCAATCCGACGACTATCATTTTTTACGACAAGATAATAATACATTTTGGTCCCAAAAGTCTGGCGCGCGACCTGTTACAAATCTGGACGCGAGTAAGCATGAAATATGGGATCCGCAGCTATGCGATTTAAATTATAGTCGCAACGAGGGAGTTCTGAATTATGATGTATTCTGCGGATTTCTATGTGTTCCGAGGACGAAATCTCTGTTTATGGCAGCTTCTGCGGGAGGATCTAGACGCGCTTCGCCTTCTTCTCAAGCCAAGCCTTCCCGGAAGAACTCAACACTAAAGCGTTCATAGGATCATAGAGCGCAAGTGCTTCTACACAGTCCAGTCGTTTGATAGGCGAGCATTGTAATAAACCCGTAATGACTGTTTTAATGAGCGGCGATTTTTGTTTCCATTCGGAACTCTTCATAAACTTATTGGATAAACTAAGTTTATACAGTGTACTCACTAATATGTAACCAATCCCCCAGGCATCTACAGCAGGCCAATAGTATTTCCAGAATTTGACATAGTTGCCAGATGAAACAGAAAGAGATTTTGTCCAGAAATACTTGAATTCATTCACCTGTTCTAGGCGATTATAACCAAAAAGTTTTTCAGCTAACTTCAAAGTCGGTTTATTTTGTCGAATATCTTCTACAATCGCCGTTAAGGACATACCAATATTCTTTCCATCCTGGGCCGTGGATTCAGGCGTAATTTGGCCCAGTTTGATATTATATTCAGCACTGAGTGATTCAATAAGATCTTCTGTAATTCCATTTACAGTGTAAGAACGGCCGAAATCAATAAGGCGAAAATTATACTTGTCATCTACGACTATATTTCCACTGTGAAGATCGTTGTGTATCACACCTTTAAGAGCTAAATATGCGCCTGCTTCCAGAATATACCTCATAAAATTATAAAAGGGGAACTGTGTCACGCCGATATGTATAGAATCCAATTTCGCGTGTAAGGATGTTCCGCCATTTTTCATTTGATAGTGAATCAAATTTGCAATTCCATGTTCTAACAGAACATCACATGTTCCCAGCTGGGACTCTGTTTGATCTCGTATACGTATATCTTGGCATATAGTATCCAATTCAGGAAGTATAAAATAATTATTTGCTTCCGGCATTTTTTTCAATATTTTTGTGGCATTTATTTCACTGGCTATATCTCCAGGATCGGTGAGCTTCCCAATCATATTTGGTTTTTTAGGCATCATTTTCCCGTGACATAGAAGGGGTGGATCAAAAATACATCCATAGCCTCCTTCTGCTAACTTTCTGCCTCCTCTCATATGTAAAGCATCCATTTCCTACTATGATAAAATCTTACAAATTGCTGGTATTTTACCGTGATGTTGGCTGTGTGTGAAAGGACTCTTTATTTAAATAGTAATGACTCGGTAGATGTCCGGAACAGTCTGGATTGGATTATGTCTTTTATTGGGCGTTCTTGTGCTAGAACTTATGTCCCCGAATAAACTTTCCGAAGGATTTCAGGCATTTCTTCCAGTTCCGCAAGAAACGCCAAATGCGATTACGAAATTTATTATGCGCAGATCGGATGTGGGGATTCGTTCGGAGCTGGGAGGATATATTCAAGATCTCCGATACTTTGCAGGATATGCCGATGTACAACGATACGGCGTGAAGAATGATTTTTGCCGCGTAGTGACATTGAGCGGCGAGGAGGGATTGATGTTCGCATGTGCTCTTGCAGGGACAACGGGGGGTCCTGTTGATTTTCGATCACGCACTGTAAAAGATGGCCTACGCCTGAGTCGTGATGATTACATGCGCGATATTATACATGAGGGGCGGGATGCATATTGTCGTATATTGAGAAATACGGACCGGACGTATCAACCTTTGTGTGTGCGATCGACAGACACGGGATTTACTACAAAAGATGAAATTGATACGGATCCCCCAGAAGAGATTCTTACATTATTAGATTTTTACGCTGGATGCGAACTATGGTTGCGCTTTTACGATGATATGCTTGATTCCATAGGGAGAGCTGTGGTCCAATATAAAGGGGGGCTCTCTATTGATCAGACGCCAAGACCCACTATAACACAGGCGCTCCATTTTAATGGACAAGATCAGTTTATTCGCTTTGGAGATACATCCGATTTGTCTATCGGTAATATGGTCAGCATGCGAAATATCCGCGCCTTTAGTGTTTGGGTAAAATTCGATGCATTTACGAACAATGCGCACATATTTGATTTTGGAGACGGGGCGGGTCTAAATAATACGTGGATGGGAATTCTTGGAAAGGGGGACGCGGGAGAAGGAAATGAACTACGCTCTGGGACCGATTGTCCTGAAACAACCGTCCCTACAGGAAAAAGTGGAGCGCAATTCTGCCCGGAATTAACGCCCCAGAACTTATACGAAACATCCTCCGCGAATATAGACAAATATTCATGTACGGGGTTAGAAGTATTTCCCAAGAATGTGGAACCGATTCAAACACGGCCGGTAAAATCTGTAGAAAACGCCACACGTGCCACACTACAATATGAAGTATGGGACAAGAAGCTGCGAAAGATGCAAATAAAAGTGAATAAGGCAATCCCTATTGGGAAATGGACACACATCGTGATCACTGCAAAAAATATGGATGCGATGCGACCGGATATTCAGGTATATGTGAATGGAAATCAGGTATTTACACAACTGGCTGGATATTTACCACAGGCCAAAATTACTAGCAATAACTATCTGGGAAAATCTAACTGGATGAACGACTCGTCGGCCTACGAATTGCGCGATGAACTCTTTAGTGGAAGCATGTTTGATTTTCGCATGTATTCATCGGTGTTGCCCGAATCAAAAATTAAGCGAATTCTTCAGTGGGGAATGGGAAAACTGGGAATGGACAATAGTTTCAGCTCGGTAACTGGCTAGGGGCATTCCGAATCTTCCCATTAATCGCGGATACGAGACCGGGTTTTTGACGGCATAGCGCATCCGGTTTTTTAGGGGCATAGCAAGACAGTTTCATTTTCTTAATCGCTTCGTTATACATCCAATCCGCTGGAAGAAATTCGCCTTTTGCCTGCGCATCTGTAAAGACTTGTATAGCTGCTGCCATCGCTCTCATAGATAGAACCATGGCATGTGTCCCCCAAAAACGGCCCACTTTTACATACGTGTCTAGAAGAGAATATTCTACATATTCATTCGCGCCGAGAAGAAGAATATCCCATTTTTCTGGTGCGTTTTCTAGAAACGCGCTTATTTCTTCCGATGTTCCGAGAAGTTCACAGTCATCTTCAAAAATGAGTATGCGCTTTTCGCCGGCTTTCAATGCCATTTCTAAAATACAAAGATGACTCTGTGCGCAGCCGAGTTCTCCAATCTTTACGGGGGTTTTCGTCCAAGGATGCGTCTTGGCAATTACATTTGATTTGCTCCAGTCCACCCCGTCTTTTGCAGAAAAAATATCTACGTGGCATGGCAGTGTCTCCTGTATGGCGGCTAGGAGGGGGAGTCTTTCTGTCGCGGAATCAAGATGTATAATCGTGGCGCGATCCCTATACATGTACACTTTTGTATATGCGTTATTTTTAGGCAGCCTTATATAGAGCTCGTAAGGGGACCCATTTCCATTTTTCTCCAAGTTGTGGGACGGCCATATGTTCCCGTTTGGACAGTTGTGTCAGGGATTCATTCCCAAACTCGCGCAACTTTTCTAAATGCTCTAATGTATCATTCATATACATGGAATAGAGTTCCGAACTCTCATCTAGTAGTGAATCCTGATCTAGTATATGCAACATACCTATGGCACTGCGCAGTATATCCGCACTGGCGGTGGCAAGAGTTTGGAGAATCTCGCCAATTTCCCGTTTCCGATTGAATTTCGTTTCTGCGTATTCTAACTGCTTCTCCCATTCTTCTGCTGTTATTTTATTCGTGAGGTATAATACATCAATATCCTTATTTGCCAACTGATCCGGTCTGGATGGATACTGTGCAAGACGATAATGAATGAGTTCATTTATATTGCGATGCGTTTCCAGCAGAATGGCGCTTGTATCTAGACCACCACGCAGAGAATTGAGAATTTCATAGACAGTGGGTAGGCCGCCACATGGAATGTCCCCAGCTTCTCTAGGTGCACTGCCGCCTCCTGTGCGCCGCAACCATTCGTAATAATGGGGATTGTGGACCTTCCCCGTCACAATCTGCCCCGTGGTCCAAGAGAAGGCTGTGCCGCATCCTTCCATCACACACCACATCTGATCGCAGCCGTCAATCTTGAAGATACGCGTAGCACATTTGGGACATCCACGTGTTTCCGCCTTAATAGCCTTGGCGGATTCTACTGTATTGGGGTCGCAGATATGGGTGGTATCTTTCTCAGCACCAATCACTACCAGACAATCGGGGCACGTCCATTTCTCACACGTTCCACATTTGTAGGACGTTGAAAGAAAGCCGCGACACTCCTCGTCGGCACATTTCATGATAAAGATGCGCTTCTGTTTGTTATCGCCTTCTATACCATCATACATATTTCTGTATCGTATGTATTCATGTATGGCCTCATTCTTGCGCTTCGTTAAGCTCTTATATGTATCGATTAATTCTTTATTTTCATCCATGAGTATGGTCACCTTCTCATCTTGCGCGGTTCTATTTTTTTTCAGTGTTTGTATTTGGTCACGAATCGCTTTTTCTTCTTCGGAACCTGCCTCATGATTCTGTATCTCTTTTCGCAGCTTTTTTATTTTATGATCGGACATCATGCGTTCTTGACGCAGAGCCTCAAATGTAGTATCGAATATCTTATACCTCCCTGCTATAGTCTTCGTATAGACTTCTTCATTGTGTATCATAGTATCACCCAATTGAGTCCGAAATTCATCCGAAATTGCCAAATATTTGGCGGCTTCTTTCTTATATTCGACAAAGACCTGCATCGACGGAAGCAGCGCCTTTTCACGTTCTACCAGGATTTTACGCCGGTGTTTTCGCAATGTAGATCCGCGAAAGCTTACGGAGAAATTTGCCGCCATGAATTCGGATGCCCAGCCGCGCTTACAAAACATACATTGAGGATCTTCATAGGACTGTAGCATATATGTTTGGTGGCATTTCCGACAGGCACTTTCGGGGCAGTATTGACATGTTATTTGTACTACTCGTTTCCCATATGTATCATAACAAATGGGGCACGACATGATTGCGTATGAGTTACACGCGTAGGCAATCAATTTTACCGGTAGGCTTAAACATATAAAGATATAGGTGGTGAGATGAACTGCGCATATTGTAATCATACAGTGGAAGAAGGATCCAAAGTAGCAGAGACTCCTTGTTGCGATTTGAAATATCATTCTACATGTTTCATTGCCGCTGTCGCAATAAGAATGTACAATAACTCGAATTATGTTTGCCTATGTGGGGCTCATATATATCAATTCCCAATGTATCATGATACTTCTTCTGACGTAATGGAAGCTACTACGGAAGCTACTGCGGAATCACTCAAAGAGAAGTCAGGCGTGAAAGAAGAACTAAAAAATATAAAGCAGAAAAAAACACGCGAGGCAACCGCATATAAAGAATTTAAACGTAAAGTGAATGAAGAATATGAAAAATGTAAAGAAAGTATTAAGCCGCATCTTCTCGCGATTCAGAACGAAAAGGCAACCGCAATCCACACTCTAAAACAAATGCCAGAATATAGGGCGTATTGTAATGCAAAATCAGCTATAACATATTCGTATAATGAATTTATGAAGAAACATGAGGTTGGCAGGCGTGTAATGAGATATGTAACTGGTCAGCGAAAATGTTATTGGCGCTGGAGAGGGCCCCTACAAGAAATACGACGGAAATTCAGATATTTTAGTCCAAGAACGTAATCTCAAAAAGTAGCGTGAAATCATGTTTTCCGAGGTCTACTAGACGGTAAAACTCGTCGCGAATGCTGATATTCAGCGTCGCCATGCGTGCAATAGGAGCTGGAGAGGAATAGAAGATGGGGGCGTGTATATCTTTATTTAGAGGATAATACCCATCATGAATCTGATCGAGGTATAGTATGTGGAAACAATCACGGCGTCCAGCTCCTCGCTCTACCCTATTGATTTCTACTGAGTTATCTGCATTCAGATGAAGATACAGATTACTGATGAGCCCGTATGGGTCCATACGATTGGGAGGGACGAGACTACCGGATGCCGAAGTTTGATCCTGGAATTCAAAGCCAAAGAGCTGCCCTATACAATTCACGGACTGTATGGCACCTGTGTGCGTATCTATTTCATTGACATAGCGACCTGTTTGGAAATAGAATGTGAAGGTGGCACCGCCTGTGGCAGTGATGGTGCATTTTTTCGTGACAGAAGAATATCCAACCACATAGGTATTTGTGATGCCGACTAGAGCATTCAGCACTCGTTGAAGCTCGGCACAGAGTTCTGTGGGATTATACTGACCGGGAGTGAGAGTCGCATTCCATCCATTTGAGCCTTCTCCAAAACTAAAAGATCCCCACGCGGGTTGTATATTATAGAGGTCGGCTGGCACGGAGCCATTCACGAGTTCAATGGCGGTGACATCTTTGAGAGGCCGACGAAAGGTCCAACGGAATTCATTGGAATCGTAATTGGCCCCGATGTTGCGGTCGCGGCTATTCACGGCGACTGTAATACGGCGCTCTTTTCGCTGCTTGGCAGGGATAAGAACGCCTTGGCCTGATGTGATAGCTGCCATTTCTTTATAGCGCGCTTAAAATCGGAAGAAGTAACACATTTTATTAGGGGTTGACATTGAGAACAGAAAGGGCGACAGCCATGTCAGTGTAGTCATGTGATGAACTTGATGACATCCATATAGTGTAATAGAAAGTTCCAGCACCAGGTGCGTCAAGGGCGAACCCAGTTATATTCATTTTTTGACCATTTTGTCCATGTCCTCCAGCAATATAGTATGAATTGGTTGTTTGTGGAAGGACCACAGGTGTTGCACCAGATGTTATATTCGTCGAGTTTGCGGCAGTAGCACCAGTGGTAGTAGCTCTTCCTACGGTCATCTGTACATCATGATTAGCTGATGTCATTACTGTATTGGCAGTTACAAATAACTTTGCTGTCGAGGTAGATGTCATTGGGCCGATTTCATAAACACGTGTTTGTGATGTTCCAACGGTGGTTGTGATTAGGCTGACTGAGTATGGGTTGTTTCCTGCGGCGTAACTTACAGATGGACCTGTAGGGCCTGTTTCACCTGTAGGGCCCGTCACAAAGGAATCCGCTCCTGTAGGACCTGTTTCACCTGTAGGGCCTGTTTCTCCTGTAGGACCCGTCACAAAGGAATCAGCTCCTGTAGGACCTGTTTCACCTGTAGGGCCAGTCTCTCCTGTAGGGCCTGTCTCACCTATTGGCCCTGTTTCTCCTGTTGGACCTGTTTCTCCAGTAGGGCCTGTCTCACCTGTAGGGCCAGTCTCACCTGTAGGGCCAGTCTCACCTGTAGGGCCAGTTTCTCCTGTAGGGCCAGTCTCACCTGTAGGGCCAGTCTCACCTATTGGCCCTGTTTCTCCAGTAGGACCTGTTTCACCTGTTGGACCCGTCACAAAGGAATCAGCTCCTGTTGGGCCTGTTTCTCCTGTTGGGCCTGTTTCTCCAGTAGGACCTGTTTCACCTGTTGGACCCGTCACAAAGGAATCAGCTCCTGTTGGACCTGTTTCACCTGTTGGGCCAGTGTATCCCGTGTAGCCAGTGGGTCCTGTGACAGTGGAAGATGCACCGGTAGGACCAGTTGAACCAGTTACACCAGTAGCTCCTGTAAGGCCGGTAGAACCTGTTGGTCCCAGAGATGCATAATTAAATGAAATATTTGTAATAGCATCATTAACCTTTATGAGATCTATATAGGCTTGGTATGCCCCTGTGGTAGGAGTGCCAGCACTAAAGTGTATAAGAACAGAATTTACGTAGTAT
>RGCF01000201.1 GCA_009919265.1 Bacteroidota bacterium
TCATAGTTGACACTTAGCTATAAAACACAAAAAATTAATTCAAAAAGAATTATACAGCCAAGGGCTCAATTAAAATTGCTTAAAAGAAAAATATTTAATAATGATGAGTTGGGATGTATTTGGTTACATTGGAACAATAATAATTTTATATTCATTTATTGTTGAAAACATTTACAAGCTTCGTTTAATCAATTCAATTGGTTCAGTCTTTTGGATATTATATGGAATTGGCATTGTAGCTTGGCCAACAATCATTGTAAATAGTTGTATTTTATTGATTCACACTTTTTGGTTTATAAAACATAGAAAAGAGTGGCTGCGCTAATTCATGATCATAATTGCAGCTAACTGCGCAATTGAATCCCATAGATTTTGTAATCTAACATTTTCATTTTCGGAATGCTGGTTATTATCATGATTGACAAGACATAAATTAATGACTTTAGCATTAAGATGCTTCTCAAAAAGATAAAGTGGTAAACTACCTCCCGATGTAGGTTCTAAAATCAGTTGCTTATTGGTAGCGGATTGCACTGCTTTGATCACTTGCTGTGAAATTGGAAGATCTATTGGTGTTCTTTGCGCATTGTAACCTCCATTGACCATATTAAATTTTACAATTTTTGGATATTGTAATCTTTCTTCATCAGTAGGTGTGCGATCTAGTACTAAGAAACCTTCTTCAATGATATGCTTTCTTAGTAAATCAACTTGCTTTAAGTAATCAGTTCCAAGTACCTGACGTAAATCAAGTGTGGCTTTAGATTCAGTCGTAATAACATTACTTGCATTGTCTTCTACATCTGCACATCTGATCCCATTGATATTCAGTGAAGGCCATTCAAAAGTTTCAAATAGTGTTTTGCCTGCTCCTTCAGGTTTATTGATACCTAATTCCTTTTTCATTTGTGCATCAACGTTAGGAATTGCACTGAATGCTTGCTTCTCCGATGCAGTAAACGGAATTACATCATCATAGTATCCTTTGACCTTTACCTTGCCATCATCGTCCTTCATACTTGCAAGTAATTTAGACATGATTAAACAAGGGTTAGGTGCCCAATTGCCATAATGACCACTGTGAAGCGGACGCTTTGGTCCATATACAGTTAGATCCACATTCACATCTCCTCTTACTCCAAAATCAATCATTGGTAAACCTGATTGATGCACTGGGCCATCACCTATCAACCATAAATCAGCTTTTAATAAGTCTTTGTGTTTTTCCAATATTTCTGCAAGATGTAAAGAGCCAATTTCTTCCTCACCCTCAAAGAAAAATTTTATATTATTATTTAGCTTTACGCCAGTTTTTACCAATGCATCGTATGCATTGATGATGGTCATCACTCCAGCCTTATCATCCGAGCTACTTCTGCAAGAGATTCTCCATTCTGGATTAAATGCCTGTCCCTTTTCCGGGAATGCAATGATCTTTCCAGACTTTTCGATAGATTGATCTAATAAAACTGGTTGATAAGGTTTAATACTTGGATGCCATTTTTCTGGATTTACTGCTTGTCCATCATAATGCGCATAAAAAATGATTGTTTGTGTTGCACCAGGCACAATGACTTCTCCATATACAGCCTTTGGGCTTCCTTTAGTGTTGGATTCTAACAATTTTGTTTGAATGCCCCTCTTCTTTAACATGGCTTCAATGAAAACGGCATTCTTATCAATATTGACTTTGTCCAAGGCATAATTGGGAATAGACAAAAGACCAAAATATTCTTTTAAAATAGCGTTTTCATTTTGGGCGCGATATTGATTTACTTTGTCAATTGTATTTTGTGCTTCAGCCAATTGGCATCCAAAAAATAGAATTATAAAAAGGGTCTGTTTCATATCTTATGATTTAGCATCAAGAGTTTTAAGTTTATCTTTAAAGTAAGAAGAGGTAGGATAATATTTTAATGCCATATTCAATACTTTTCTTGCTTTCACGGGATCAGGGTATCTGTCAGGAGAAGTAAGATAATGTACAAGAATTTCAAAGATATCATATGGAGGGTTCATTTTTAGACCAATTTTTGTCTCAATTTCTTTAAAATGAGACTCAATTAAGTCTGGGTCTTTCATATAATCAAAATGACTTTTGTGATAGCCATCAAAAATATACAGCAGTCCATTGTACCAACTCAACATTGGAATAGAAGAATGATCTGTGTTGGGTATATAATCTACTTTGTATTGCAGGTTTTTTGAATTGACTGCAGACATAGCCTTTCCGGTATTAAAAATAGCATTTATATGAAATTGAAGTCGACCTCCATAACTAATAGAATCAATCACACTTACATAATATTTGCGCATCTTATCTGCGGGTAATTTTTTTAGTAATTCAGGTGCTTCTTTGACATACTTAGCGCCATCCCACCACAAACTTGGGTCAATTGATATCGTTGCATTGAACAATTCAGGATGTTTTAAAAATGTATATGTAGCTGTTAAACCTCCGAGTGAATGTCCAATATAAATACGAAATGGGTTTGTTCTATATTGTTGTTCTACATAAGTAAACACTTCCTCTTTCAAGAATTTTAAGAATTGCTCTCCACCGCCACTACCTTGCATCATGAGTTTTTGTTCTGGTGTTTTTGCTTCCTCACCATCAGGTTGTCTTGTTGATGCATTGGGGGTTAGGTCACGAAATCTATTTTCGGTATCCACTCCAACAATGATCATTTCTGGAATTTGATAGTTTACATGTTCTTTCTCACTCATAAAACTTACAACACCAGTGACTGGAAAATATGCCGACTTACCATCCAATACATATACTACAGGATAGGTTTGAGTGGAACTTGATACTTCATTATAGGAGGCGGGAACCCTTATCCAGATTGTTCTTTCCTCACCCATAATACGGGAATTGAATTTTATTCGAACCCCATTTTGGACTGGTTCAGATTTAAATTGCTGCGCAAAGGTTAACAATGGCAAAAGCATAAAAAATAAAATTGCTTTTTTCATATAAGGGTATGTTTAAAAATGGCTTTTATTTTATTGTTTCAAATTGCTAATTGCTTTTTCAAATTGGTCAAGTAATTTGTAAGAAGCTATTCCAGCTGTTCCATTACTCAATGAAATTAGTGTATATCCGTTTTTCAAATCACGCACTATATTATTTTTAAATCCATTCCAACTTCCAGAATGGGAAACTTTCTTTCCTGGCTCATTGATGATCCATCCAAGACCATACACCATCTTTGGTTTTTCAATAAGAACAGAAGGTGTATAAGCTTCTTGTAAAATTGCTGGCTTAAGTACTTTGCCATCTCTCAATGCTTGATCCCATTTTTGTAAATCATCCACAGTTGAATAGATATTACCATCTCCAACAAATTCATCGAGTGTGGTAAGATCAAATGCATTCCATCTGCCATCTTTAAATTTCATGCCATACACCCTGTTTTTTGGAGAATTAAGCATCTTCACTGTATGCACATAGGTATTTTTAAGTTTTAGTGGCTTTGTGATTTTAGACTTTAATAATGTAGCATAAGACACACCACTAATAGATTCAAGTACTTCAGATAGCACAGCATATCCCGTATTACAATAATTGAATTTTTCACCTGGCACTGAATTTAAAGCAGGCTTATACTTTGCTAAAAGGACTAATAATTGATCATTCCCAATTGTATCATTTATTTTAAGTGTGTCATTGATCCAATCAAAGTATTCAATCATTCCATGCGTATGATTGAGCAAGTGCCTTATAGTGATGTCTTTATATGGGAATTCAGGAAGAAACTTATGTACTTGATCATCTATTTTTAATTTCCCTTCTTGAACATACATTAACACCAATGAAGATGTGAATGTTTTTGAAATAGATGCAAGATTGAAAGCAGATGATATTGTAAGTGCATGCTTGGTTGTGCTATCTGTAAACCCAATACTTTTTTCATACAGCTTTTGCCCATTTTTTACAAGAAGAATATTCCCATTGAATTCATGTAATGTATGAAGGCTATCAATTGATTTGTCAAATTTTTTAATAAGTTGATCTATTGATTGCGCATGTAGCATTGTTGAAAAAACAATACCAAAAAATAGACAAAAATAATTTCTTATATACTCAGCACTTTTATTCATACAGTAGGGCAATTATTGTGTTAGTCAAACCTAAGAAAAAACCGACAAAATCCCTAACCCTATTGTCTTTGATATTGATTAGTAAGGTTTGAATGGGTTTAGATAAGTTGGTTGCTAATGCATTAACGATTTTATCTTATATTAGTACTATGAGAACATACCAAAAACTACGCTTTAGTTATACGGGATGTATAACTAAGTTTTTCATCCTTATCTGTGTTTTTACAGCCAATCATGTTGCTGCACAAACAGTCATCGAAAAAATAGTACAGGAAGAAACTAATAATTCCCAATTGCAAACATTGGCACACGAATTATTAGATGGCATAGGGCCAAGACTTGTGGGTACACCTCAAATGAAAAAGGCCAACGATTGGGCAGTGGATAAATACGCTAGCTGGGGCATTAGTGCGCGCAACGAACAATGGGGCGAGTGGAAAGGTTGGGAGCGTGGTATCACACATATTGATATGCTTTCACCAAGAGTAAAAAGCTTAGAGGGAACTCAATTATCATGGAGTCCGTCTACAAAAGGAAAAGCGGTTAAAGCAGAAATCGTTATTATTCCTGATGTAGCAGATTCATTGGCATTTGTCAATTGGTTACCAACTGTAAAAGGGAAGTTTGTCATGATTTCTATGAATCAACCAACTGGAAGACCGGACGATAACTGGCAACAATTTGCTACCAAGGAATCTTTTGATAAGTTAAAAAAAGAACGTACTGAACTAACGGATGCATGGCGTAAACGCTTAAGTAAAACAGGACATTCGTCAAGAATGCTGCCTATCGTTTTAGAAAAAGCGGGTGCTTTAGGTATCTTAACCAATAACTGGTCCAACGGTTTTGGCGTAGATAAAATATTCAATGCATACACGACAAAAATTCCAACAGTGGATATTGCTTTGGAAGATTATGGTACTTTATATCGCTTAGTTGAGTCTGGAGACAATCCTATCATTAGCATTCAAACAGATTCTAAAGATCTAGGGACTGTTCCAAACTTTAATACCATTGCAGAAATTAAAGGCACCGAAAAACCAGATGAATATGTGATGCTTTCTGCGCATTTTGATTCTTGGGATGCAGGACAAGGTGCAACGGACAATGGCACTGGTACTCTGACAATGATGGAAGCAATGCGTATTTTAAAATTAGTCTATCCAAACCCTAAGCGTACTATTTTAGTTGGACACTGGGGTAGTGAGGAGCAAGGCTTAAATGGCTCAAGGGCTTTTGTGGAAGACCATCCAGAAGTAGTTAGTAAATTACAAGCATTGTTCAATCAGGACAATGG
>RGCF01000202.1 GCA_009919265.1 Bacteroidota bacterium
CGTTCGAGGATGGTTTCGGTGCTCAGTATCAGCGATTTATTTGGACCTGTATTTACGCGGAAGAGTATGAAAACGCGATATTCGTATATCGGCCGCCCACCAAAATCGCACATAATTACACGAACGACCCTGAATTTGTTCGCAAGATGGAATACATTATGAATATGCAGCCGAACTATTTGAATTATGACGATGCTATAAAAGATACGCTGTATATCGAGACACCTGATTTCTATGATGTATTTAATTACATCGAAAAAAATACCGATACTTGTATGAAAAGTAAAAGTATGGCGCGAATCAAAGAGCATTATTGGGCGAATAAAAACCCGGCGCGGGAGAGAGAGCGAATATTTCAGTCGGATGCCGCCGTCACGTATACACATCATCTCGCTGTTCATATTCGGCGACCAAATTGCGACGATACGCGCCCAAATGGCGGCGAAGAATACACAAACGAATATTATATTCAATCACTCTTGCACATACGCGAAACATACCGCGGATATGACGCAAACAACCGCATACAATATCATATATTCTCTCAAGGAGATACCGGTAAATTCGCGAACATAAAACAACACCCGGTATTGGGCGTAGATGTTATGTTACATCTGAACGAAACGACGGAAGACACCTTTATAGGTATGACCATCGCGGATATACTTGTTACATCTGCGAGTTCATACAGTTACACTGCTGCTTTTCTGTGCAACGGCGATATTTATTATACGGAATTCTGGCATAAACCGTGTAGCTGGTGGAACCGGTTATCGAAAATATCGGCGTAATGAATATCGTGTTTTTATTCTAACCTAATAATAACTGTTTGTGAAATGAAATACGACGATAATGTAAATGTAAATGTAAATGTAAATGACCGTGACCCTTATGGTGATTCGGATTTGTTAGCTCAACGTGACCTTACGATAGGCGATTTTCGTGCGAGTGAAAAAGAATCGAAGCACAAAATTATGGAAAAAATGCTCGAACTTCGGCATAATAAGGAGTATAATAAACACCTGCTTTCCGTGTATATGAAGGCCAAGGGGTTATTTGATAAGATGGTTGAAGAACATCGAGTTCAATTACACTATTTAGAGGAAATATACCGACACATCAATAATATGATTCGTGAAAATCTCTCGAAACCTTCTTTTTCAAAGTCGCAAATCGTCGCCGAACTGATGAAGGATAAAAAACGGATTGGGCGATTATTAAAGAAAATGCGAAACAGTTATGAAAAATTGTCGAATGTAGATACTACGATTGGTGTTACGATTGAAAAAATGGATAAAATCATTGAACTGGATGATATTCAACGCGACGATGACGACGACGACGAAGACACGGACGCAGACGCGGACGCAGACGCAGACGCAGACGCAGACGCAGACGATGACGCGGACGCATACGAGGGCGAAGACGAAGAAGACGATGGCGAAGACGAACACGCTAGTGACGACGAAGACGACGAAGACGACGAAGACGACGAAGACGATGAATACGCCAGTGACGAAGACGCCAGTGACGAAGACGCCAGTGACGAAGACGAAGAAGACGAACACGACGACGACGAAGCCGAGGTCGCTGCAGTAGACGACGCCGAGGAATACGCCAGTCACGCCAACGAAGACGACGACGAAGGTATTATAGCGATATATTAAGTGGTCGATGTTCGCGTTGTAGTAGATAAGAATACATACGAGCCGAGCGTGTAAATCTACGCCGAATCAGCCATTTCCGAATGTAGGATTGAAAGATTCGCAACCAGAATGTTTTATAGATTGCAATACATTCTTGCCCAGGTTCTAATAGCACAGTTTCCACGATTTCAATGGTAGCACAATAATACTTTGATAGAGCGATTGCTGATTCAAATAACCCGAGTGGTGTAATTTCAAATGTAAACAGGCAAAGATAATGTTCTTTTATATTCGGGCTACTCGTATTCTCATTAAAACCGTGGATTTCCGGATTGAACCGTTGACATAGAGCTAATTCATATCGCGACATATATATTATGTATATTTCACGATATTCATAAAATAGTTTCAATTTACTACCGCCGAAATTATTATATTCTTAAAATATATATTATATATCTCGCTTGTCAATACAATAATGGCTTCTTATATGAACCGTGTTTTCAACACTCCATTTTTTCAGAATAAGGCCGTATTATATGCAAGTTTATTACTCGTTTTATTGAGCATTCTACGCCATATTTCAAATAGTAATATGAATGCAGTTATATTAATGGCGTTAATCGGTCTTCTTACATCTTACTTTAGTAAAAATATGATAGTTATTCTTCTAACAGCATTCGCTACTGTTTTTGTATTCGAAATGGTAGGCTCTCATGGTGTTATGGAGGGTATGAAAGGCAAGAAGGATAAGGAAAATGCAGATACAACGAACGCCGACAAGGACGCCGACAAGGACGCTGACAAGGACGACGACAAGGACGCCGACAAGGACGCCGACAAGGACGCTGACAAGGACGCTGACAAGGACGCCGACAAGGGCGTGGACAAAGAAAAAAATAAAAAGAAGGAAGGTGCTGAGGGTGTAAAGAAGCCTCTAACGAAAAAAACAAAGCAAGGTATGGCATCATTAAAACCCGCGAGTTATGATGGAAAAGACCACGACGGCGACAGCGACGCCGAAGGCGGGAATGACCCGAAAGGAGCAAACCGCATCGATTATGCTTCCACATTAGAACAGGCCTATGACAATATCGAAAACATCATCGGTGAAGAAGGTGTCCGCGGTTTAACCGACCAAACGAAATCTCTTATGAACCAGCAGAAGGAACTGATGAACAGTATGAAGGATATGGGTCCGTTACTCCAGTCCGCCGAAGGGTTTATGAAACAAATCACGGGTGAAGGCGGCATTAAAGGCGTGACTGATATGTTGAAGGGATTTGTAACCCCTGCCTCAAAGAAATAAATAATTAGACTGAACACTATTAATAATAATATCGAATTTTATGATGTCCACGGACGGTCATTGTGAAATACACAAGTGGTTCGCCAAGATATAAACAGTCTGTATATACCAATGCTCGTTTCCAATAGTCCCAGTCCTCCTCGCGAGGAACAATATGAAGTTCACCAGTTTTTTTTACGATAGTGTGATGTATTATAACTGATGAATTCGATATATGGTTGGCTTTTCGAATTATATCCAGATTAAATATTTGGTTTTTTTGTTCGCCATTAATACAAGTAACTTCATATTCTAATGTGTCTAGACGTATTGACTTATGATTAATAATATACATATTAGTGCTTGAGAATAACATATTTGCAGATTTCATTGCAGAAAGTTGCGTTTCAATCTTACGCTCGTGGTAAAAATCATCATCGTCGAGAAACGCAATCCATTCACCTCTCGCCTTTTCAAGTCCATAATTTCGGGTAATTCCCTGTGCCGAAGAAACATTATGTTTTATTTTCATATTCACGGGTAAGTGTATTACTGTCGTTTTTTCGTATTTCTCCAATTCGCCATCATAATACCGTTTGTCGGTAGAGCAATCGTTTATCACGATAATTTCCACATTTTTATATGTATTATTCAATACACTTTTTATCGAATGGTTTAGCAATTCGAAGCGATTATATGTAGGTATAATTACGCTAACAAGACCCGGGATGAATGCTGTAGTATCCATCAAAACTGTTTATATGTATATTCAGTCCTGCCACTTTATATATTTTCACACTATCGTCAATAAATAAATAATGGTATATAATAATAATAACCGCAATATCGCGTTTAGCATTATTTTATAAATGGTTCGTAGATGTCCTCCAGGTGTATTATGTTTTGAAAATGTAACACTCGTTATTATCGCGGTTATCATCATCGGTATTGCAATCTACGCACATTTTCATGTATTTGGCCACGGCCACGGCCACGGACACGGCCCCCACCGAGGCTATAGTTCCGGACCCGTATTATTAGAGTCAACCGACCCATTAGCAAACTCACTCGATTTCGGTATTGGTGGGCCATCATCCAATCAGGACGTATTGTTGAACCCGTATGTTCCACCTCTGCGTGATAATTCGGTGGGGGCAACACGACCTACTTATGATATTCGCGGCGGTGTCGAAACGATTCATTACGGTGAACACGGATCATACGGCGGCAGTGGTGGCGGCGGCGGCGTGCGTGTCAATGTTCCTACTCGTTCGGTAGATACGACATATCGTCAGGTCGGTATTCTAACTCGTAGCGGCGGCGGCGGCGGACAGCAAGAAACCATACTTCCTCTCATCGGACGACCACTATTTACAAACCGCGATAAATGGCAGTTTTATACGCTGAGTGATAAGAATAACGCGATTAAATTACCAGTAATCATCAATGGGAAGAGCGGAACTGGTGAATATGGCTGTAACAATGTAAGCACAGGCGATATGGTCTATGTGGAAGGTTATAATGATGCATTTCGCGTGACGGCATATGATAGTGCGTCGCTTCGGTATTTGCCTTTTTAATCAATCAATCAATCTTACGTCGATAGTTGTTGTGCTAATAATTCTGTATCGGCTTTATCCTTCTCCAAATCTGTAATACATTTATTCACCGCGCTTAATGATGTGCTCAATACATCCGACTTATTAATGTTGTCTTGTATCATCTTATAGTAGTATTCAAATAAACTCAATGTATTTGCATATACATAAAATAATTTATCTATTTTAGCTAATTGTTTCTTCTCTTCGTCATTTTTCCAGAATGTCGAAACCTTGAATCTACTTGTTGTTGCTCCGGGATAATTTTTAATCATCTTGTAATCAGGGTCATCTTTTAGGTTGTTGAATTGTTCTTTCAACATAGTCAGTTTGTCTTTATATTCCGGTGTTTTATAATACGTATTCTTTTTGTTGTTAGAAGCACTAATAGCAGCAGTCGACTTATTGATTATATCACGAAGCGAAGTGAACATATTCTTTAATTTGGCGTTAAATGACCGTTTGAGTGATAATATTATTCCGATTTTAGAATTTAGAACTGCTTTATCATTTTTGTAAAGTTCTTTTATGGCTTTCGCTTCTTCTGACGGAGAAATAGGTTCTTTTGGTATATCATTCATCGTCATTACGGTCTCCGCCGCTTCCGACGCTCCCGACGACGCCGATGCTTGGTTTTTTTGTTTATTGAGTTCAGTCATTACTGTGATTGCTGCAACTTCAGCTGCTACTTTCGCGATGAGTTCTTTATTTTTGGCGGCGTCATCTGACATTTCGCTTGGCGCGGGTGCGGATGCTGGCGCGGGTGCTGGTGCTGGTGCTGGTGCTGGTGCTGGTGCTGGTGCTGGC
>RGCF01000203.1 GCA_009919265.1 Bacteroidota bacterium
TCCAGGATTCGCAGATGGACACCCAACCTTTGTAGATGTGGCTGTGGAAAAAATACATAGTCGTGTGGTCAAAATGTATGAAACAGTGTTACTGTAACTAAAACGCCTGTGATGCCAATACAGGAAAGTCGTGCGGATATACACGATTCCGCTCCGTCTTATATGCCACCTTCATTTCAGCTGTCAAATGTATACTCCCATCCTCATTCAAGAGTTTGTGATTTTTTGCATAGTCCTTTAAAGAATCATATACATTCGCCACAGACGTCTTCCCATCTTTATTCAGCCACGCAGATCCATAAAAGTGTTTATACTCGGGTGTTGGCGTTCGCTTTGTCGTGTCCAACTGAATCTCTTGAAAGGGATTCGCTGGGACAGGTGGAACATATATACCGTTTTCCGAGCAAAACTGCATAAGTTTAGAGAACTTTTCAGGCGTTCCCACTTCTACCAAGACCTTCACCGATTTATAGACTGGCATTCTAGTTTCCATCTTGTAAAAAAAAATATGATGTGCAAAAGTGTCAATTTTTCATTTTATAGTTTATATGTAGCTCCCCAGAATCTTTGAAAGGCTAGACGTTCCTGCGGCTGTTGCGCGCGAACAAGGGGATTCATTGTTGATCTATGCACAGTCCGTTCGATGGGGCTTCCATCTGCATGCATACATTCCGCATATTTGAGAAATTTGGAAGAGTCATTCATGATGTCTGGCGAAAAGTCTGGAACATGTAACCAATCGGTTTCCGGATTCCAAGGATATTCCGCATGCATCACAGAGAAATCTGGCATTTCGGATGGAATGGAAATAGACTCCCATCCATTTGCTTTACGCTGCTTCTCTGTCATCTTTGTTGGGTCCGTTTCCATTTCTTGAAGTATACCTTCTTCCGTTTCCTTCCTCTCTCGTTCAATCGCATCCTCTATAACATTCACAAGTGGTTTCGTTAGACGAGCGCGAATCTGATTCCAAGATGCTCCCTTTGTCGTTGGATGCATTGGATTTAGCGTAGGAAAGAGTGTCGCGGAGTCCATATCTGACGCCGTGAGAACCGCATCTTCTGGTTTCTTTTCAGCTCTCTTACATGGAGGAATATAGATTTGCTTCGATTGAGCTACATCTTTTGTAGGCGTAAACTTTATAGGTTGTAACTCGATTCCTTGACACGGTTTTAACATGGATGTAAAAAAATAAGTGTGCACCAATCCCTTCAATTTTTATTCACCCTTTTCACGAAGCCTTTGTAAACTACGACGCAAACGATATCTGTTATATGACTCTACACGAATCCATCCTTCATCGTCCGTAAGCTCCCTGTATTGTTTCTGAACTATCTTCGCAGGGACCGCTGTTGATATTCCTGGAGCTACTCCAGGATTTTTATAATTCAACTTGAAGATACCACCTACTACTGGAGTCTTGTCCTCATGTAGTAGCTGATAATGTGCTTCACGAATACCAATCATGTCCATGGATGTCTCTGCGGAAAGAATACGGCTATTACTAGGAATATTCATAACGATGTATATTGGTTACATGCCACCGGTCGTTCAATTTTGGAACTTGCCACGGAATGCCTCCACGCCCGAATTAGGAACGCCTGCTAACATTTCTCTATATCTTTTCTGTTCTGTTAACACTTTTACCGGGTGATATATATGATTGGCATCAATATCGGCATCCTCCCAATCATTCCTCCAAATAATCGCAGATAATTCTACAGGCATTGCTAACAACATCTGTTTTTCATGGACAATCGTGTTAAATAGGATCTCAATAAAATAAAGACGGTGATGTTGATCCACTACATTCTTTACTTCATCTAAAAGAGTTCTTGAGACCCTCGTAGCGCAAACTAAGCTTCTATACAAGGGATGTGTCGTAATTTCTTCCGCATCGAACCACCAATCGAAATCTGGGTCCTCATCCTTACTCACGTTTTGTTTAGCGATTAAATCTGTAGTAGGATATTTCTCATCTAATTCACTCAGAATACTCACGCGTGGGACAAATACATCCTCCTCTATAAACCAGACGTGAGATGGCATCGTGTTTTGCACACAAAAATAATACAGAGCCTTGTCCCAGGCAGAAGGAATTTTCCTTATAGCCATATTGGACTTTGTATAATGCGCACGTATGACTTCTTCATCGCTAATCTTTATAAATGTGACGGAGGGCTCTTCGGGCGTAACACAATATACGTCGTCGCATAGAATATACACCTTGTAACTCTTTGCCATCTTTTTAGCAAACTCCACGACAATATTGTTTGGGCATACACATAAAAGAGCTATTACAATGTTGTTTGAATTCGTAAATGGTTCTGGAGATGTATACATATACACAGATATATATACCAGACATACAAGTAAAATAAGAAATAAATGACCCATTTATTATAGTATAGATTTTATTTACCGCCTATCTAAGGGCAGTGCCGTGAATATATCCAAATTAGGGCCCCTTTGGTCTAAGGGTAGATACAAAGTTCTACCTCTGGCTGTGCTAAAATCTCTGGAGTGCTAAGAGAACGATCCAACGGTTTAGGGTTGGAGATATAGGTTGGTAGCTGTATGGTCAGGGGTTCTTGAAAGGGGAGCCTTGGCGATTTTGGCGATTCTATGACCTGGCTCGATGTAGGTAACACATGGACCGGCATATCTCCTAGAATCAACCAATCTTCTAGCTTAAGAACATGCCCTTTACAGAGGCCTTTTGTGACAACCACATTTCCCCCTGTCACAACCGTTGCGTGATCATTCTCACTGTAATATAACTTCGTTTTTGGTAGGTAAGACATGAAAGGTATCTTGGGTAACTATATATAGGCTTACTCCCATTTTCAATTTTGTAAGCAAAAAAGTGCCCTCTCCAGGGCTCAAACGTTATAACCTTTCACAGTGCCCCTTTTTCACGCAGCTCTTTAACTATCTCCAGGAACCCTTTATCAGTCGCTATCATCAGGGAAGTGTCGTCATCATCACTAGCAGCATTCACATCAGCCCCGTAATCACACAGCTCTTTCACGACCTCCAGGTGGCCGTAATAACTCGCCCACATCAGGGAAGTGAAGCCAACATCATTAGCAGCATTCACGTCAGCCCCACGTTCACACAGCTCTTTCACCACCTCCAGGTGGCCCTTTCTACTCGCCCACATCAGGGAAGTGAATTCATAGTTAGTCATAGCAGCATTCACATTAGCCCCACGTACACACAGCTCTTTCACTATCTCCAGGTGACCATTATGACTCGCCGAAATCAAGGAAGTATAACCATACCGCGAAGCAGCATTCACGTTGGCCCCTTTTCCACACAGCTCACGGACGACCTCCAGGTGGCCGTTCTTACTCGCCCAGATCAGAGAAGTGGTGCCATTATCAGTCCTCGCTGCGTTCACGTCGGCCCCTTTTCCACACAGCTCACGGACGACCTCCAGGTGGCCCTTCCGACTCGCCGACATCAGGGAAGTGTAGCCATCATCAGTCCTAGCTGCGTTCACATTGGCCCCATGATCACACAGCTCACGGACTATCTCCAGGTGGCCCTTCGCACTCGCCCACATCAGGGAAGTGTAGCCATCATCAGTCATAGCAGCATTCACGTTGGCCCCACGTACACACAGCTCACGGACGACCTCCAGGTGGCCCTTCTCACTCGCTGCCATCAAGGAAGTGAAGCCATCAATAGTCATAGCAGCATTTACGTTGGCGCCACGTACACACAGCTCACGGACGATCTCCAGGTAGCCCTTCTCACTCGCCCACATCAGGGAAGTATAACCATCAGTAGTCCTCGCAGCATTCACATTGGCCCCACCTACACACAGCTCACGGACTATCTCCAGGTGGCCATACATACTCGCCCACATCAGGGAAGTAAAGCCATTATCAGTCTGCGCAGCATTCACGTAGGCCCCACGATCACACAGCTCACGAACTATCTCCAGGTGGCCCTTATAACTCGCCTCCGTCAGGGAAGTGCAGCCAAAATCAGTCGTAGCAGCATTCACGTTTGCCCCACGATCACAGAGCTCTTTCACGATCTCCAGGTGGCCCTTCTCACTCGCCCACAAAAGGGAAGTGTAGCCATCAGTACACGCTGCGTTCACGTTGGCCCCACGGTCACAGAGCTCTTTCACCACCTCCAGGTGGCCCTCCCGACTCGCAAACATCAGGGAAGTGAGGCGAGGGAAGTCAGTCTTCGTAGCATTCAGGTTGGCCCCACGGTCACAGAGCTCTTTCACAACCTCCAGATGGCCCTTCTCACTTGCCCACATCAACGCTGTCTTCCCGTTTGCCTCTCCTAGGTTCACTCTCGCCCCCCTCTCCAAGAGAAACACCACACGCTCTAAATCCCCTATAAATGCTGCATATCCTAAACGAGACCTTTTATTTCTCCCAGATCCAGGAACATCCTTTATGGCCTCCCAGAACTGAGAATCGTCCCTAAACACTCGTGAGACGAGCATGAGGACTTCCATGTCCTTCCCATACCCCGCGTTGGCTGAAAAGGCCCCCACACGGTAGAATAACTCAAAATCTTCGCCACTATTTTCATTAGCTTCTCTCTCATATCTCGCTGCTATTGTCAGAGACATACTATGAGTTGTAAGAGCGTAGAGAGAGATGGGGTACAATCCCCATCCAGAAACCCGTATTCAATTTTAAAATTTAAAAAAAAAGATGGGGGCGGAAGAACACGTGAAAAAGGTCTTGATGTTGTTTTTATTCTCCAAGGCGCTACATAGAGCCACTCCTTGGGTTTTTTGTTTTTTTATTTATGTCTGTGAGGGTGGCGTCTCTGCGTAGGAGCTTCTGCCACGCCAGCAGGCTGCCAGAGGCGATTGGTCATCCACTCCTTGTGCCACCCTGGCTCGCCTGGGTGGAGGAAGGGGCACTTGTGAGGGGTGAGGAGATTCCCAGTCACAGGGCAGATGCGCTCGTGAGACCAGCACTCAGAGCTGACATGCATTGTAGTAGGCTTGGCGCCACCCGTGTGCTTGTCACCCACGCAGGAATAGAGACGGAGACAGATGCGCCCATTCTTCTCCACTTGCTCATTCCTCTTGAGGTTGCGGCGAGCCTCTATGGCCACCTTCTCCTCAATCATATTCTGCCTGTAGGCCTCTCTGCTACGAGCCTCCTTTGCCTCTCTCTCCGCCTGGGTCAGCGTATACATCTCCATCACGGCATCCCACTCTGGGTCTTTACCGTCAGGATAGAACATGTCATACCAGCTGCCGCCGCAGGCAGTGTGGCAGAGTTGCTCTGCTGTCACAAGGTCAAACGTCTTCAGGGCACTCTTGTAGACAGCGCCAGCGCGGAACGTCTCAA
>RGCF01000204.1 GCA_009919265.1 Bacteroidota bacterium
AATTGAGCTCTAGCTGGAGAAAACCGTTTGCGTCCTCAGTATCATGTTTTTAATGATATAACCAGACCAATCGCTAGTGATTCCGATGATGATAAGTTGGAGTTGCAACATACCTTGTTGTTCTGGGAAGCCTTTTAGAGCTCAAAAGTACCAAGCGTGTATCCGAAAGGAGCACGTGGCCAAGAGTAGAACCTTGGGTACGGTAATAATCTTTGAGATTAGGTGACCAGCATACTTACGATCTAAGGGCGCTAAGCAAAGCCTATGATCGGGTGTCAGAGACTGAACGGGTATGGGTCGTTGATGAAGGTGTAAGCAACCTGAAGCGGCTGAAGATACAGTCCGGCCCCTAGTGAAAATTAGGGGAGAATCCGTGCGTATTCGAACTAAAATTCGTATATGTTTCCATTATATAAACATCAGTTTCTATTTTATGTTTATCGCAAGATAAATATAAAAAATTAGTCCTTTCGTATTAGTTTCACACGATATTCCAATGTCGTTCAGCGACATTCAGTCACAATCATAAAACAACTCCACGATTTCAACCGTCTTCTCCGTCGCGTTGTCTGGGTTCGTCCAATATTCAACTTGTTCGCGCAACCTCTCCAAGCGCGATTCCCATTCTTTCTCCTTTGATTTCTTCACTACACAAATACCTTTCCCATTCACACCCCAGCACGAAGTAACACTCTCACCGTTTGCGTCTGTATACTCGTCGGGGTTAAATCGAATGAATACAATTGGTTTATGGCCCACGTCTTGAGATATCTCCATTATTCGTTTATTTTCGCAGGAGCAGTCATAATTCGCGTGGCAGTCCTCATCCACTTCCACTATAACAACCTGATATCCTAAGTCAAGCATTAAATCAGGGCGACGACGCGAACACCCGTCCGTTATCGTTTTATCCGCAACCCAACTGAAATCCGGGAAATGTGAAGTGATGTATTCAACAACACAGCGTTCTTTGGTTTTGTAGTTCCGAGAGACTGGCTTGTCTGGGAAAAGATGTGTGAAACAATGAAGACAGTAACCGTCGTATTTGTCGGTAAGAACAATTAATTTACACCACGAACTATTACATGTTTTGCTTGTAATATTTATCATACCTTCTAATGAATGTTTCATACAATATATTGGAGTTTTTGAACCTTCAAAATTATAATTTGGACGTATATCACAATCGGTATAAATACATCTTTTATTTGTAATATTTACCATGGTATCTAATTTATGGGTCATACAGTATAAAGGTAGTTTTTCACCATATTTGTTATAATTTGCTGTAATTTTACATCCAGGATAAATACAATATCTTCTATTAACATTAATCATACCATTTAATTTATGAACATTACAATACAACCCGTTAGATTCACTTTCATTATTAAAACACGCTGTAGTTTTACATTCAGGGAAAATACATACCTTACTAATTACATTACACATGTTATCTAGTTTATGTATACTACAATATAACGGCGTTTTTTCACCTTTTTTATTATAACTTGGTGTTATTTTACAATTAGGGTAGATACAATGTTTGTGTTTGAGCGGTATCATACCATCTAGTTTATGAACACCACAATATAACGGTGTGGTTATACCTTCATAATTATAAGTTGGCTGCGTTTTACAACCACTATGAATACATAGTTTACTAATAACATTTATCATATTATCCAACTTATGACTATTACAATATTTTGGTTTCATTTCACCTTCATAGTTATAACTTGGTTGCTTTTTACAATCTTGGTAAATACATACTTTATTTTTTACATAAATCATATTATCTAATTTATGAAGACAACAATATAATGGCTTGGTTTTACCATCATGGTTATAAGACGCAGATATATTACAACCACTATAAACACAAGTATTCCGTTTAATACTTACCATTCCTTCAATTCGATGAATATTACAATACCCACCTGTGGTTTCACCTGGATTATTGAACTGGGGGCGAGTCCCACACCTCACCCCCTCCTCATTCACAAAAGCACACTTCTTCGGCATTTCACCCTACTTATAAATCCACCCACCTAATTTAATTTCAATTTTACCCCAATCAAAAAATTGAAATTGTTTATTCCATTTCACCCTAATCCATACCTCCACACACCCCGCCATGCTCCACTTCCAACAACAACACGAATATATCACCCAGAAATACGGCTCCGGTGCCGCCGCACCCGACTCCGCCTTCGTCGTGACCTTCAAACCCGGCCACACGAAATCTCTCGGACGCACCGCCAACCAAATGAAAAATCCTCTCTGGGAAATCACAAACCCCCAAACCGGCGAGGTCACATCGGTTATTATGTATTGTGAACCAAACGAAT
The DNA here is from genome assembly GCA_009919265.1 of Bacteroidota bacterium. GTDB lineage: Bacteria > Bacteroidota > Ignavibacteria > Kapaibacteriales > UBA961 > UBA961. Next base: position 2,352 of record RGCF01000204.1, read on the forward strand.
ACTGTGAATTGTGCCCCACGAGCTACCAAAAAATACTGGAATACGAGGCAAACCACAACCAAGGTGAGAAGCTGACCTGGTATAAAACTGCAAACGGATATATTTCGTGCCACAACAACGTGTTCATCCATCAGGTCATTATGAACACGTGGGGAAATGGAAAAGGCACGAGCATCGTGAGCGTTGACCACCTTGACCGAAACCCAATGAACAACCGATACGACAATTTGCGCATTGCGACGATGCAAGAACAGCAAAAAAACAGCAAAGGAACTGCCGATGACGGAAGCAAACGCGAGAGAAAACACAATGCTCGCGCTCTTCCTGCAGGCATCACCCAAGACATGCTAAAGAAATATGTGGTATATTATTTCGAATGGTTAGATAAAGAACACACACGGTCGAGAGAATTCTTCAAGGTTGAGAAACACCCCAAACTTGAAAAACCGTGGATGACGAGCAAATCCGAAAAAGTATCGCTCTTACAAAAATTGGAAGCAGCCAATAAGGTCGTGAGCGATTTGGAAAAGGGCATCTCCCCTGAGGATACTGCGCCCGCGTCGGTGCTCCCGAAGTATTTATCGCTCGTAGTTGTGCGCGAAAAGCCGCACTTGGTATATGAGCGAAGACGACCCGACACCGGTGTTCGCGAAGGATTGCGCATGGTCTTGCCTCAAAACTATACAATCGAAGACGAAATCGCGAAGATGAAAGAAAAAGTAGAAGCGAAATACGGCGCAGGGGCGATGGATTGACATAACGATGACATCCTAGTAAACCCAATAATAAAATTGAAATATAAGTATTTTTATTTCCGGTCAAGAACATCATCAACCAATCATATCAACCACGACGAACAATGCGACCACTCCGACTTGTTCCCCCAACCGACCTTATCCCCGGAAAAATGTATCTCATCCGCGAAAAACGACCGGAATTTGCCCACATGAATACCAAAGGCGTGTTTGTAAAAAATGATTATCCACCTTCTCCACATCATTGCACGATAAGCCACTTCACAAACACTCAGGTTGCCAATAATGCACACTACATCGACCTCCGACTGCAAGACGCGTATTGGAATTATTATGAAGCCGACGCGGTTGAACGCGCCTACATCACCAAAGCGCTTCGCGTGATTACAGGCGACCCCGATTTCAGTTTTGACAACTACTAATAAATAATCTAGTGGGTGAGATGATATTCTCGGGATTATATATAGTAAAACTAAAAATGAAGGTCATCTTTATCGTTATTACCTTTATCACATTCATTATATTTTTTATGGAGGCACTTATCCATTTCAATATTGGAAAGAATGGCGAGCATAAACAACACGAATATATACAGGTGACCGACCAAATAAAAATTCACATTCCAGATAAAGATGAATTTTTGAAGATATTTAAAACTGTGTTGTTCTTTTCGTGTGTGTCTGGGTTATTAAGCGCGTATGTTATCAAACGGCATACTTAATTTACTAATTAAGCACATTATTACAATTCTATTTTGTTTGTCCACTATATAACAAAATGTCCGATGTAAACCCCAAATGTATAAAGCAAAATACAAAGAAGTATAAATCGCGTAGCTCTCCACCTTATTCTGCAATGGATTGTCAAGGTAAGGCTATACCTGGGAATGATGGTGCAATGTATATATCTAAATCAAATAAACGAGGCATATATCGCTGGGTAAAAAATGAAAATTCAAAAAATAAAACAATGAAAACACCGATAAGAACGGGAACGGGAACGGGAACGGGAACGGGAACGGGAACGGGAACGGGAACGGGATGTTTTACAGATTTGAAAAGAACATCTGCACCATTTTATAAATATGCATATAAGAAATCGATATTTGCCCCGGTAAATGTTTCAAATTTTTTACAATGTATTCAGCCTGGTATAGTAAGTGCTAAAGATATGAAAGTAAAACCAAAGTATATCTATGAAATTATAGACAATGGGGGGACACCTTTTCTAGTATTTGACTACATCAATCGCGTTGATGTTTATAACCAAGTCTATAACGCCGAATCAAACCAATATGAAATACAAGGTAAAATAATGGAGACAAAATATAATAAAATATTTGTTGGAGATAATGAATTAAATGCGCCCGATTATGACTTAAAAAAAGGAACAGGAAGAGGAAACACCGTCCTTTTACAAGTTGATAAGAATAAATACATATATATCGGCGACGGTATTCGTTCATTTACAACCAAAGAAGGCGATGTTATACAACAATATTATTCGCCCGTTGGAAATAATGCGGTCCCTTATCCTTATGCGTTAGGACAAAAATACGCATACTTACTACTAGATGATACATATATACCTCTTGAAATGTTTGACCTAACAAAAGACGTGTATACGCAATATTATGGTTTCAATCTCGACAAAAAAGAACACGATGTATATCTTGAAAAAATTAAAGATAAAACCAAAAAATATCCAGTGAAAATACTGTTCAAACGATTTCACAAATAGTATAAATAGCCCTTTATTTTAATTCTTCACCACCCCCATCCCAACCATTTTCCACAAAACCACCGAGACGACACTTCCGGCGATGAAACCGTTGCCAGCAGCCTCCAATGTCTTTCCGAAAAAGAAATAGGCGATGGCGGGGAAGAGGATGTATGTGAGCACGGCGTAAAACGCCATAACGCCGGTGTATTTAGTGAGGTTGAAGTTCAGATTCAGGTTCATTCGTGATTGTGGTTATGTAATACTGAGAGAATATAAAAATACTCAATGTTTGGTCGTATCCACTGGGTCTGTTTCAGTTTCATCTGGGACTTTATCTGCCACACCCACCCCCTCTCCATTCATTATATCCATTGCAGCCTCCTC
>RGCF01000205.1 GCA_009919265.1 Bacteroidota bacterium
TATTCTAAAACTAATATAAAACAGAATTGAATCTCTCAGAAGGTATTCTATCATAACTAAACGAATTGATATGTCTACGTATTATGGCCCTCGTGGTTATACGCTTCTCAAAGAGTGTATGGAACAGGACGATTTAAAGTTGTTGAGAGAAGAACTCACAGTTGGTGCGTATGTTCCTAAAGCACCAGTTCAACCCCCTAAATTTCCAATCTACCGTGAATGTTCAAAAAAGATATATATTCCGCGGTTTTATGGGACAAAAATATATGGACTCCCAGATGAAACGCGGATCCCCCCAGGCGTCGGCGTAAATGAATCTCTCGTATTCGCAGGAGAGATGCGTGAATATCAGAACGTCATCGTTGATAAATACATCCATCAGGTGACGAAACCCGAAAATCAGGGAATGGGCGGCGGAGGACTACTCGATGTTGATCCAGGCAAAGGAAAAACAGTGATGGCTCTAAATATAATCTCTCGACTTCGAATGAAAACTCTCGTCATCGTCCATAAAAGTTTCCTTTTGAATCAGTGGATCGAGAGAATCCAGCAGTTCTTGCCTGCTGCGCGGGTTGGTATGATTCAGGGGCAAATTGTAGATATTGATGATAAGGATATTGTCATTGGTATGCTTCAGTCACTCTCTATGAAAGAGTATCCGAGAGATTTATTCGACACGTTTGGACTCTCCGTCTATGATGAATGTCATCATATGTCGGCAGAAGTATTTTGTCGATGTATGATGAAGGTGGTAACCAAATATACACTGGGACTGTCTGGAACGATGGTGCGTAAGGACGGTCTTACAAAAGTATTCAAATATTTCTTAGGCGACGTTGTTCATAAGGAAAAAAATGACACGACAAGTCACGCTGTAGTTGTAAAAGGAATACAATATAAAGTAGATGATGTCGAATTTAATGAAACGGAATATGATTATCGTGGCAATCCAAAGTTCAGCACAATGATTTCTAAGGTTTGTAATTACAACCGACGGAGCGAGTTTATATTAGATGTGCTTCAAAATGAACTCAAGACCAATCCCGAACAACAAATTATGATATTAGCCCATAATCGTTCGCTATTAGAATATTTCCACGACGCAATAGAACACCGGAAAATCGCGACAGTGGGGTATTATGTTGGCGGAATGAAAGAAACCGCGCTAAAACTGAGTGAGAGCAAGAAAGTGATTATTGCGACATACGCAATGGCGTCAGAGGGGTTGGATATCAAGACGCTGACTACGTTGATTATGGCGTCGCCGAAAACCGATGTATGCCAATCGGTTGGACGAATTCTGCGTGTAAAACACGCGGCACCTCTCGTTATCGATATTATTGATCCTCAAGATGTATTTCGCAGTCAGTGGTTGAAACGTCAGACTTATTACATTAAACAAAAATATCGTATTATAATGACGGATACAGAAGGTTATTACAAAAATGCGTGGACGGTGAAATACCAACCGCCTGCTGTGACGTCGAAAAACAAGGATGAAGAAGCTGCCGCGCTGGCCGATGCGGATATTATAGAAATAGACGAAGAAACCGGAATTCTCTCAATCACGACAGAAGTAAGCGCGAAATCGAGGATGAAATCAACCATTCCAAAGACGAATGGAAAATGCTTGATTCAATTAATGGAATAATTCACATCACTGGATGGCAACTATTATAAGCAGTATAAGGTGCCGGATTGGCTAAAGCCGTTGTTGATGGGGTCACTTCTGTCTGTGACCCTCCAATCGAATAAGCCGCATTCGCGAAACTACTTCCGCCTTGTTGGTGGAACGCTTTACGACTGCGACAAGTTTTCGACCTTTTACAGCACTTGTGCTTACAGAACCGTGAGTGCCTACGAATCCCACCTACACCAATAATAATATCGCACTTACACCTTTTACACTTTGTTACACGTCGGTTACGACGATATGTCTTAGACATAGACTTACGATGACGCGATGACGATGACGATGACTTCTTACGGCGAGTAGATCCGCCTGTAGTAGCAGCAGCAGCTACCGAATTCAATCCTACGCTGACTGGTGCGTATGAACCGCGTGCGTGGGCACTATCAGAATCGGCAACACCTGGATTGAATGAATAATACTGACTCATACCACCGCCACCTTGGACAAAAGCACGACCGCCTTGACCTTCATACATATTACCAGTTCCAGTTTGGGGAACATCTTTACTAGATAAAGAAATACCAGAATTATGTTCAGCAAGAGGATTTGAACGCAAATATGACATTATGATATACTATATGAATATTATAATGAAATGAAATGAAATGGAATGGAATGGAATGGAATCAATACTTACGACATGTAGTTCTTATTTGTGCGTCTGCGACAGAATGAACGCTTCGCACCACGAGCATATTTACAACTGTCACGAAGTTTATGACTAGTACACTTTTTCTGTGTCTTCGACCGACAAGGAGATGAACGCAGGCGTTCTAAATACTTCGACGGGTCCTTTATCAAAAATGGTTTGACACGCTTAATTTTCTGCCCGCTTATTGGTGCTGATGGTTGAAGATTCATATGGTGTGCTTTCAGCATAATTTTACGTTTACCGCCGCCGCCGCTGCTAAGAGGCTCTTCCGACTGCATAATATCTTATGAATAGATTCGTATTTACAAATAGGTAATATAATATTATTTTTGATACAGGTCAAATAATTCACCTACAATCAACTGTAATTCTGTTCGATTTAAACTAGAAACCACTGGTTCTATATACCTTTTCAACTCTTCTAAATGTTCAATTCGTGTAATATGATGACGACCATCCATCATTATACACGGTGTCGGAATACTATATTCACTTTCAAATGGTCGCACGATATTTCGGGTTACATAATCAAGTGCTATCTTATAACTATACTTTGATGGAGGGATAGAACCACGTATCGAATGTGAAAACTGGTGAATATCAAAAACCAACCCTTTGAGTATATACTTATGGGTCCATATATGTTCAAACATTTTTCGGGTGTTTTCAATTCCGTCTTGTGAAATTTTTGTATAGACCCAAACCAATGACGACGACGACGACGACACTGGCGATTTGTAACGCTGATTATGATTAATCATATCCCGTAATTTACGCGCAATATATTCATTTTGCCCGACACGCGTATTTTCGATGGTTAGCGTGTAATCATTCACCGCACTTACTTGACTGGGTGTTCCGCACAACATAGGAATACGATGTTCTCGCATAAGGTCGAGTATCGGTTTCGTCGAGGTCTGCGATAAAGCGTAACACGGACGAATCATCGGAAGTTGTCGTTTCCATTCTCGCAATACTGGATGTTGTGATGAACGAAAGATATGATGAAATGACATTGTTGACGTAATTACGCACACGCACACGCAAATAATATATGTGTCAGCTATCATACCTTATCAGTTTATGTTTATATTTCATTTGGTTTGTTCATTTTATGCGGCGGTATTGTGAAACATAACGGGATTCGTGTTGTTTCGCCTGCTGATGCGTTATAATTTCATTCTTTGTCGCAATTTCAACTGGAACCCATTTACAGAAACGTTTATTGAACCGACATAACATAAAATATTCCTTTGAAAGTGTAACATATTTGTCTGGTTCTGTGTTCTCAAAGTCGGTTTCGTCTTCACTTTCTTCCATTGTATCAAGACATTCATTCTCGATAATATTACGAAAAAGTCGGTTCATATATACACTCGTTTTAAAGTTCGGAATAAGTGCGAAGTTGTAAAATATCGGTTCGCGCTGACGAACCACATCTGACATTACAAATAATTCATATATATCGTTCTGTAAGTTTGGTCGAACAATAAAAATAGCCTGAATATTGGTAAGCATATCATCCACTGAAGGAATATACGCTTGTTTTAACGGTTTCATTTTTGTTGTCGCCATCGGCATCACGGACGGGATTACAGGAATAAGTGGTGATGAGTTCGTATGTATATTTCGCATTGTCGTATTATTCGTGATGTTATCGCGGGTATATTCAACTTCAGTCCCAGTCCCAGTCCCATCTACGGTTCCAGTGTCATTTTCCCGAATTAAAATCTGATAAATTTGTGTAGTTTGAATCGACCGATATTGTATCGAGAATGTCTGATAAGGAAGTTGAGACGCAATACGATACGCATCTTGTTCGGTATCGCACAACACAGGCAATCCAAATATTACGCTATTGTCGTTGGTGTATGATATTTGACGAATATTATTGTTATAGAATATTTCTTCGCATAACTCGATATGTCGAAGACCAGAAAGCGATGGAATCGGTTCTCCTTTATACCAGTAAATCGTATGAATCGAAAATAATGGCGTCTCTATATTTTCATTACGAAACAAAATACCACCAAATACTGTTCCATATACGAGTTCGCGGTCAAAACAAGCGTCGTAAATACTTACTTTTCCAGGATACCAACCATTTTCTTGATAAAACTTACGAATAAATGGTCGTTCGATATCAATCAATGTTCTATTGTTTCCTCCATATTGATGATCGCGTCGATTATTCGGTCGTTGAATATCAATAATAACAAATATTCTATTACGTTTCCATTCCGTTGCCCACGCAACGCATCGTTTTCCCTTTGGAAGAATAAAATATTTATATTGACGTTCATTTCTAGCTGATGCGTATTGTGTGTCGTTCTTATGAATAGACACTTCATAAGAAAGTCTCGTAATTGGAAAACCCGATAGTAAAGTATCTGTGTCATTCCTATTTAATATACGTGGTGATGGTCTATTTTTGTCAGCATACACATTACTTGACCAAGATTGATGTCGAGGTTGATGTCGAGATAACATTATTATGTTTTGATAAACTTAATTCGTATGCGTATATACATTTAATGAAAATGCCTTTAACTCGTTTCATAAGTTGCTCTAAATAATGAATCTGTATTTGATTTTGATTTCAATCCGATACCACGCAAAAATGCCTTCAAATCAGTTTTCATAGTATTATGTTCATTATCCGGTTGTTTAATTAACGATGTTTCATTATAGTTTTTGGGTAAGATATCCACATCAGTTCCATCACCACCACTACTATTCTCTCTACGCCTTTCGGTTTCATCTCCTCCTAAACTTCGCACTTTTTGTGAAAGATGATGATTGTCTAAATTCTTATTTATTGTATCAAATAAAGATTTATATTTCTGTTTTGGACAATGAAT
>RGCF01000206.1 GCA_009919265.1 Bacteroidota bacterium
TTGCACCCTTATCAAGATACTTATAAAAAAGTAACTTGTCAAGGGGTTTTATTTTATAGCCGGCTCCATCTTCTATACTTATACCCTCTATTCAAATCCAGCAACCTTCATAATCATCTTACCCAACTTGTTCTCACCCTCCAAATAACCCTCCTTAGTTCTCTTACCACCATACTCACTTGAACTAGACCCAGTAAAGAATAATAGATATTTACCTTGTTGCTTGGCAGCCTCCACAATAGTGTGGAACCGAGCGTCTTTGTCCCAACGTTGCTTCACTGCATTCTCAAGCAACTCCTCCTTCACAGAAGTCCACTTGGTCTCATCAAACTTTGCCTTCCACTTCTTCATTGCTGCAAGCCTGGATTCTGTGTGAATTTCCTTGAGTTCCTCCGTTAGAAGAGCCGCCTCACGCGCCTCCGTTAGAGGCTTAGAACCAGCACCCACACCAATCTCAGCCTGTTTCTGTCTCAGGAACTTCTGATGAATGGTTCCATCGGGGCCAAAGATACTCTGTGCAAGCCCGGGCTTATCTGTGGCTACCTTGTATTTCATGGCTGCTAGGAAATGCTCCATTGAGGGATACCGTTCACCTGCTGAACGAGGGTCGGGATCCTGGATAGGGAAAGGAGAACCGGGTGCTAGCCAGCGCTGAGCTAACTTGTCACCAATACGTAGCTTGTCTATGGGAGCAGCTTCTAGTTCAAACTGTAGAACAGCTGCAGAATCATATTGCCTTCTACCAGTGGTATCTGTCTCCTCGGCTCCAGCAAGTTCAGCAGCATTTGCAGCTTCAGTGGCTTCAGATAACTCTGCAACAAGATCCTCTGCCTCCTTACCTTCGCCTGATACAGTGCCTTGAGCAGAAGTCTTCACTAGAGGCTTAGTTCTTTTAGACGTAGCCAGTTCCAACACCTGTTCACTCTTACGACGAAATACAAACCACCTGTTCAAGAAAGAGAACTGTTCCACTGCAGGGGTCATAGGAAACTTACGACCAGATTTGGTAGCCATTGTATGACTGTCACCAAACATGTTAGTACTCTTTTCAAGGCCAAGTGCTTTCAGCTCCTCCTCATTACATAATTCAATTCCAATGGATGCCAATTTATCCTGAAGAAGCTTGAATGGAACTAGATACTCGCGGTGAGGTAAACCAATACTGATGAACTCTACGTCAATTGGCATTCCAAAAGCATCATCACCAGCAGGAATTTCATCGGCCTCATATTTCTTGGAGATCTTCCACAAAGTTGTGCCACCCTCTTCCCCTACACGACTTTCACGACCTCTTAAGAAATCGAATGTGCGCTCACCATCAAAGCAACAACCAATAAAGTATCCACCTACCTTCAAATTCTCTGAAATATTCTGTAAGAACCCACCAAACTTCTCACTGGACTCGAAGAAGTAATGAGTTGCGAACATACAACTGATTACATCTGCACCCATCTTAAAACGATTTGACATTTCATCTTTTACATAAGAAGGCACAACACCCTCAGGTGTGATCTTACCTAGAACTGCCTGTAAAATCACCTTATCATCTACAGTGGAACCAGCCTCTCCAGTGCGCATGTTTTTCGAGGCATCACCCACTGCAAAGACCATAGGTAACACCTTCTCACGACCATTGCGTAACATAGTTGAATAGAGACGCTGGTATGCACCATGATTAGGATTATTAATGCTATCTCCTGCAATATCAATTCCTAGAACAGCACCTGCATTCACACGCCGCCATTTCTGGATATCCTGAGCCAAACCCATTCCTAAATCAATTAGACCAAGACCTGGTTTCTTCATGACCGCATTATACAAGATAGTCTCCTTGATATATTTATTGTGGAAGTCGCGCAGAGGACCCACTCTATTCATATCCTTCTCTGACGCAGTACGATCAGCATATTTCTGAGTAATGGCTGCTCTCTCACGTTCAATAGCAGATACTGCAACAACTTCTGACATATTGGGTTGCTCATTTCCAGTGCGAACCATGGACAACGTTACAGGCTCGTGAATGGAATTCCAGATACTCTGGGCTGTTTGATTTGAATTGAGTGTACGACCCAACTCACCCTTCATGAGACGCTCAGTCTTATCCTTACGAACAAGTTTGGGAACCCATCTCCAACCAGCGGGTCTAGAAGAATCATATGAAATTTCAACAATACTCTTGTCAACAATGGGCTCATTGGAGTGCTCACAATATGCATATTCGTCACCTGTTTCTGGATCCACCTTGACTTCCACATAACAAATATTTGCTTTATCATCAGGAAAGTCCTCAGGCTGAAAGAGAACTGGTCTATATACGTTATCCTTAGGATCATATGCAGGTTTCAGAGGTTGTACATTTAAAACAATTTCCCGAGGATTTACTTTTGCTGCGTTGCGTCCGCCACGATCTCCGACATGGAGACGGAGAACTTTGTATCGAATCTCTTTTCCAGAAGTTGGATGAAATCCATTGTGAATTAAATCTGAAGAAGTATCTTGGAGTTTCTCAGTGACAACCAGGAAATCAATTGTATTATCGTGAGGAGGTTTCCATTTCATTTGTTCTTTGAAATCTCCCTGAGGTTGATCCGGAAGAGGTACTGAATTCTTTGTAAATATCAATCCATCTGTTTCATAAATTCGAGGAGTGTCCAGGATTTTTGCAGCTTGAGTAAAGATTTCTCCAGCTTTTGCAAACAAGAATTTCTTGGTGCTCACTAACAATTTGGTTTTAGGAGTTAATGGTACAAGTTCCTTGGGGCCAGGAGCTGTATTCCAGAGCTTCTCCCATGCTCTCATTTCATTGTATCTCTGGGGCGCCGTAGGCGCTTCCGAATTATAAAATGGAAGACCATGAACATCTTGATTTCCCGGAGCAATGTAAATATCAAATATTAAGAATTGATGAATTGATTCATTTGCTGAATTCTTGGTAATCCATTCTCCATCAACCAAGGAATTTGCACAAGCCGGTACTTCCATTCCAGTTTCATATACATTTGGACTACTATCAATTAAGAAGAGGTGTCCAGTTTCATTTACATATCCCATAGCTCTGAGACCATCGGCTTTATCTGTAACATTGTAACCCTCTCGAATATTTGGAGATCCTGGTTCCACTTGGCTTACCATATTTGCTAGCTCAAGGGTTCTTGTTGAAACTCCACGAAACTTATCCGTTTTTGCAATAGCTTTGTATCCGGCTAAAACTTGTCGCTTCACTGATTCCCGAATCAAGAGAGGACACTTTTGAATTCCTCTGAGAATCTCACCAATTCCTTTTATGAATCTTTGAATTGCAATATCAGAAGTATCTCCTTCTTTTCTTTCCAATTCAACTTCCACTTCGTAAATTGGAAGTTCTTTTGAAATGTCATTTTGAGTGAATTTAGTTTGCCACCGGAATTCTCCCCGGACATTCTTCTTAGTTTGCCGGACCATGGATAAATCAAAACGAATTCCATCTCCACGGAATGTCCAGCGCCGGAGTAATCTGAATGCCTTCTGTTGAACCTTCCATTGATCAAGCAAATCAGTGATATCTGGATCTTTTTCTCCTAGAACTCTCTCACGTCTGGCTTTGATACGAACACCGTATTCTTCGAGGTCAAGAGTGGCATTCTGAACGGTTCGGTCTTTGATAATTGCGGAAAATGACCTGCCTGACAGGCGATCATCACGACAATACTGTTGTATCACTCCTAGACCACTGAGGGTGATACGGACATGCTTGGGTGTGATGATGTTTAAGGTATCTTCCTGGGTCACAGATGTATACCCTCGGTTCTTAAGTCTCTTTGCAATTGCCGCAAAGGTAGTGGAGTTAACTTGTCCAGTGGCTCCTGTGGCTCCACCAGTAAACGTAGCCTCTAGTTCCTGCTCAGAGTGGTCTAACCATTCCTGTGTAAGACGTTTCAGCTGATCAAATTCAGCCTTACGAATGTCCATTGTGTGGCTTATCTGCTTTTGGTTTCGGTTTCAACTTTAGGTGTTGGGTTAACCTCACTTAAATCATATTATATAAGAACATTTATGGATAAAATAAGACTTCATATACTTGCTATACCATATACAATAACAAGAAGTGAGTATAGCCATGATGCTTATACAGGTAAGGTCTTGAGATTCTCGCCAATGATGATAAGTCGAGGATTTGAGGTATATCATTATGGAGTTGAAACGTCTGAATCAGGTGCAACAAAGCAGATTGATATAATGACAAAGGATGAATGGAATGAGTTAAGGATTAAGACGTGGCAGTTTGTAGATAAATCATTGTCATATGAAGATGCAGTTAAGAAAAACAATGATCATAGTCAGGTCATCAGTCAACTATCAAATTGGTCTTCGCCTCTTACAAAGGAGTTTAATATTAGAGCACGTAAGCATTTAATTGAAAATCACCGTGGCAATAAGACAGATATTGTATGTTTTCCATTATCAAGAACACATAATGATGCTGTTGATAAACTTGGATATTTAACAATCGAAACGGGTATAGGATATGCTGATTGTTATTTAAACTTTCGAGTTTTTGAATCATATGCATGGTTATCGCACACCTTGGGTAGGGAGAAGAAGGATCCCAATAATTATTGGTTTGTTATTCCAAATTATTTTGATACAGCTGAATTTAAATTATCTCTCACGCCTAAGCCAAAAAGAATTGGATTCTTAGGAAGAATTTCAGACACAAAGGGTTGTAGAACAATAATGGAAATTGCCAGAAGATTTCCTGATGTTGAGTTTATTCTATGCGGTCAAGGAAATCCTAAGACATATCTTGAAGTCCCAAATATAAAATATAAGGAACCTATTCACGGTGAAGAAAGATCTGAGTATTTAGGAAGCTGTATGGCGGTTCTCTGTTTAAGTAAATACTTGGAGCCATTCTGTGGTGTTGCAGTAGAAGCTCAGCTCTGTGGAACCCCAGTAATCTCAACAGATTATGGTGCTATGGTAGAAACGGTAGAAAATGGTAAAACTGGATTAAGAGGGCATACTCTAGCAGATTACTGTCATGGTGTTCAGATGGCTCTAGATAATAAGTTTGATCGCCAGTATATTAGAGATAGAGCAGTTAGCTTGTATGATATGTATAATGTTGCGTATCAATATGAGTATGTATTCAACTCTGTTCTTGATATTCAAAATGGGAATAACGGATGGTATTCAAAGGAGTCTCATTTA
>RGCF01000207.1 GCA_009919265.1 Bacteroidota bacterium
GCAATCATCAATTCTTTTTTTAATTGTATTTCTTCTTCAGGAAATTGCGCATCGAATAAACATTCACTCATCAGATTTACTATCGATTGAGTATGGTTTGATAAGCCAATTGCAGAACATTCAAATGCATCCCAAGAAGCATAAAACCCAAATGAAAGACCCAATCTGTCAATAAAAGAAGAAATTTCTTCAGCAGATTTGGTTGATGAGCCGGCAGTCATGAGTCCGGCAACTGCTCTAGACAAACCACTAATCTGTTCATGAACAGCCCCAATGCGCATCGTCAGTGAAATTGAAATAAGCGGACTACTGGGATCATGTACAATCAGTACATTCAAGCCATTACTAAGCGTTCTCTTTACTGAGATAGGAAAAGTAAAGATGGGCTTTTGCTTTGAAATTGGGGGAATTGATCTATCCATATTTGCTCCTATCATGCAATCTACTAATTTCACTACTCGTATGAGAATGAACTTGTAACATTATCAAGAACGATTCGTAATCACCAATACAATTATGGAGTTGGCATTATGAAAAAACGAGCGTATAGAAACCCACAAGACAAAGTGATTGCCGGTGTGTGTACGGGTCTTGGAGAATATTTCTCAATTGATCCTTTATTCATTCGCATCATCTTTCTACTATTTCTCTTCGAGCCACCAATTGCCATCATAGGCTATGTAGCTTTATGGATCGCATTGCCAACAAAACCACTCGACCTACCATCAATGTTTACAAATGAACAAACTGCAAATCAGCAACAATCAAATGCAACATTTGAGCAGAAAGTAGAATCATTTGCAAAAGAAGCAGAACAGATTGGGAAAGAATTTGGAGATAATATTGAGTCAATGGCTAAAGAGTTTAATCAGACCTTTGAACCAAAAAAAACAGAAGGGCAAATACATGTTGACATCAATATTGGTCAATCACGAAAAAAGAGTACATCATTTGCAATCATATTAATCTCATTGGGGTCAATTTTCCTTGCTCATAATTTTATTCCAGACATGGATTTAGAAAAATACTGGCCTCTGATTTTGATTGGAATAGGTATTTCAATTTTATTCTCAGGTAGAAAGGAGATGTCATCATGAAAGGAACGAAATTTCTCTTTGGCTTCTTCTTCATAACGGTAGGAACACTAATATTCATTGATAATTTCAACCATATCTATGGCGCTGAAGAGTTATGGCGTTTATGGCCGTTGATCCTTATTCTCTTGGGTGTCAGTTCGCTGATAACACTTGCATACTTGAAGAATATCATGATGTCCATCATAGGAATAATTTCTGCTTTGACAATATTTTCATCAATGCAGGATGAAGCTGTCTATGTTTCAGATTATCACAATGAAAAAGTCTATTCTACATCAGATACGACATACATTGCTTATGATGCAGGTCTACAAGACACAACATTTTTGTCAATTGGTGCGGGAGCAATGAATATTGATTTTATTGGATCCGATGACACTTCTTTGGTAATGATTGAAAGCGAAAAACAGTTCTTTCAAAAAGATGATGAAGACTCATTGTCAATTTCAGAATTAGAAATAGAAAAAACCATAAAGAATGGGCAAATGCACCTGAGTGTAGATATGAGCGGAAATATTAAAATGTTCAGCAATAACAAGTTAAAGCATGCATTGTTTCATTTACATAAGAAACCAATCTGGAATTTAAATCTTGAAGGTGGTGCCTCATCATTTAATGCTGATTTATCCTCGCTAAAAGTATCGAATATCAATGTTGGAGTTGGCGCGAGTGATGTATCATTGAAACTAGGCAACTTGACAGATTCAATTCATGTTGATATTGATGGTGGTGTTGCAAAGTTTCACATCGATATTCCGGATGATATTGGCTGTAGAATTAGTCATGAATCAGCTCTGACAAATCATGAATTTCCCGGATTCATACAAAAAAGCGACCTGAATTATGAAACACCAAATTATCAATCATCAAAAAAGAAAATTACAATCCATTTGGAAACAGGGATAAGCTCGATTTCAGTAAAAACATATAAGCAAATTCCTCCTGTTTCTCCCGTAATGCCTAATGAAGGAATGAAGGACTCGATGCTTCAGAAGCTTGATATAAAGCCAAATAAACAGTCTAGAAAGTTGTAGTTCATAAACTCCGATGCATGTGTCGGAGTTTTTTTTTGACTATCCATTTTCTAAGTTGCAGATGTCATTATCAGGGGACATCATGTACGCTTCATTATTCTCAGCATCCGTTTTTGGCATTGGTGCTTTTCGTGTTCACATTGAAACGCATCTTGAAAATGCTGTTCCCATGTTTCTCATGGTGGGTCTTCCGGATTCCGCAGTGCGCGAATCGAAAGAACGAGTATCAGCCGCAATAAAAAATTCCAATCTTCCCTTCCCTTTAAAACGCATCACGGTGAATCTTGCTCCAGCAGATATTCGCAAGGAAGGCAGTGGCTTTGATTTACCCATTGCACTTGGAATCATTGCTGCGATGGGTCATGTAGATCCTGACAAATTAGAAGATTCATTGTTCATCGGTGAACTTGCATTGGATGGAGAACTTCGTCCAATACATGGAGCATTGTCAATTGCATTAATGGCCAAAGATGAGTCCATCAAACGCATCTATCTACCAAAAGAAAATGCCGAAGAGGCGGGTCTTGTGCAAGGAATTGACATCATACCATTGATATCCCTTCAGGAAGCAATTGCTGTCTTGAATAATGATATTTCTATTGAACCACATACATCGTTGATAGATGGATTATTCCAACAAAAACAAGAACGAGGAATTGATTTATCCGACATTAAAGGACAAGAACAAGTGAAGCGTGCAATGGAAGTATCTGCAGCAGGTGGACATAATCTCATTATGGTTGGACCGCCGGGAAGTGGCAAAACAATGATTGCAAAACGATTACCCGGAATTTTACCACCTATGACAATGGAAGAAGCCTTGGAAACTACAAAGATTCATTCCGTGGCAGGACAATTACCAAAAGGTGTTCCTCTTGTTACAATGCGGCCCTTCAGAAGTCCACATCATACTATTTCTGATGCAGCACTTGTGGGAGGTGGCATGGGAGTTATTAGAGCAGGGGAAATTTCTTTGGCTCATCATGGAGTATTATTCCTTGATGAATTGCCTGAATTTGCAAGAAATGTCTTGGAAGTATTGAGGCAACCATTGGAGGATAGATCCATTTCCATTTCACGAACAAAAATGAGCGTGGACTATCCGGCGAATTTCATGCTTCTTTGTTCAATGAATCCTTGTCCTTGCGGACATTTTGGAAATCCCCATCAACAATGCACATGTAGCACGCAGCAGATTCAACGATATATGGGAAGAATCTCGGGTCCATTACTTGATCGCATCGACATACATGTAGATGTGCCTGCAGTGCGTTATCGAGACATCTCAGATGCAAGAAAAGGTGAATCCACGGAAATCGTGAGAGAGCGTGTTATTCAAGCGCGAGAACTACAACGTATACGCTTTTCGGAGCGGAAGGATGTATTTAAAAATGCAGATATGTTAAGTGCAGATATCCGTCATTGGTGTGCATTGAATGAAGCATCCTCAGAATTGCTCAATAAGGCAATGAATACATTGGGATTATCAGCAAGAGCTTATGACAGAATATTGAAAGTATCCAGAACCATTGCCGATTTGGCTGATTCAGAACACATTCAAGTTGAACATGTCAGCGAGGCAGTGCATTATCGTAGTTTGGATAGGCAATTTTGGAATGGGTGAATCAATTGTCAATTCTTGTATCAACAATCACATCAACCGTCCTTGTGTAAAGTCTGCCTTCAGGATATCGATCATCGTATAAAGCACTATTTCCTTTTCCAAGTACAGTGGCTCTTTGTTTGACTTGCAATGCTTTTGCAGTGCCATCGGCTCTGTCTTGAGCCAATTTTTGATTTGCATCTGCATCACCTAATCGATCTGTGTAGCCGGTAATGGAAATAGTTGAATTTGGTTTAACAAATCCTTTGATGAAATCAATGATTTGTGCATTCCCTTCTGTGATTTCACTTGAACGCACGTCAAATAAGACAAGAGAAAATGTGTTCACTTCACGATCTTGTACGCGATTGATTTTCTTCTTGTGTAATGTTACTTGTTCTATTGGTATGATGCCTGCAATTTCAGCAGAGTCTTTCAATGGTGTTTTGGCTTTGAAGCTAAACATGATTGATGAATCATTCGCCAATTTTTCACTCATCTCCGCAGCAATATGCCAATCGATATAATCAGGGACTTTATCTTCTCCAGTAAATCTTCTTAATTCTTTATCTTTTTGTCCTGCGGTCAATTGCCATTCATCAACAGAATCAACATCAATCTGTGGTCTAAAACGAACAACAGGAGGATTCATGGTGCGCACTGTATCAAGTGTGATTATAGGAGATGTGATATATGGTTCATTAGTGGTTATCTCAACTCTTCTGTTTTCTTGTGCACCCATTGCTGTTTGAGTATTTGCAGATTTCTCAGGAAGATTTCTGTTTTTGAGTAGCATTCGTTCATCTGCAATATTCCAGACATTGCGCAAATATGCTTTGACAGACTCTGCTCTTCTCATTGACAGTGCTTTGTCGCCTTTTTCTTGTTGTATATCTGCATTACAGCCTGTAAGAGTTATGACAGAATTTGGTTTTTCCGTCATGCGTTTTCCAATGATATTGAGAATATGTAGATATGTTTCAACATGATTTGGAGTATGAATAAAGTCAATGTCAAAGAGTGGTGTATCATTCTTTTCAAGTTGGGCATAGCGCTGAGGAATCTGATCATCGCCTTCTTCAAAGAATACAAAATTTAATAGCGGTGTCATTGTCAGTGAAGAATATTCTTCTATGATGATATTGACGATGTTTTCTTCTTTGGACTGTTCATTTACACTGAATGCAGCAAGTTTTGCATTGAGCTTTCGTGGAATATAAGGCTTGATTGTATCGACTTCAATTGTTGGCAATGGTGTAACTGGTATTTCTAGCAATCGAGCCGGACTAACCGATGTATAGGCAAGCATGATTCCTGCACGCAATGCACTTAATGAAAGGGACTCATCAGATCGTGACAACTCAATTGGTTGATTGAGTATATGTATATATGATAGTTCAGGAATCAAAGATATTGATTCAGTTAG
>RGCF01000208.1 GCA_009919265.1 Bacteroidota bacterium
TTTAAATACACGTATAAAAACTGATGATTATGATGAAACAATTACCAGACGTAAATTAAATGACGAACTCAATTCAGCTGCTTCTTATGCATTTCAGATAAATAATTACTAAATTCATATATTTGTTTTTGACATAATTTATAATCAGGACATACTGTACTCCATATCCATTTTCTTTGAATTAATGTTGCACTTATTTCTGCTCTATATATATCTTTTAATATATATGATACTATTGAATTATATGTAAAATTTATATTACTTAAATCAGAATATATACTCTTACATGTGTTTGTATAAATTAAATTTAAAATACTCTTTTTCTGACTGTCTGAATTAAAAGAAAATATTATATATTGACTTTTCAACGATACTCTTATTGCACGACATATTTGTTCTTTTAGTTGCTCATAATATTTCTCTTTTATATAATAATGTTTTTTGAAAAATGTTATTAAAGATAGATTAATATCCAAAATAAATTTTATACATAATTCGGCATTTACAGACATTTCGACAAGCATTTTATTATAATCTAAACGATTTATCATATTATACAGAATATCATTACACATTTCATGTAACATATCACACCATTCTTTATCAACTCGTTCTTGTATTTTTTCTATATCTGATGCGTATCTATGATTAGGTGCATTATTATAATCATTTGCTTGATAGAAAAATAACATACTATTATTATATGACAAAAAGATGTTCTTCTTTTTATCGTACTTATTTTTTATGAAATATATATTTATTTAGATTTCATTTCTAAATCTTCTTTTTTCTTGTATTCATTGGAAAGTTTGAAGACATATTTCCAAGCATTCTCACGCGCATGTGGTGGTGCAGCATTCGCACGTAGAATTGCTTTTTGAATATGCTGTAGCCTTATTGGCAAAGCTACTGTCTTTAAATTTGACGTCTCCATTTTATTTAGATAAATGAATAATTATTCATATTTTCTTCATATTATATAGAATGGACAGACATTTAATTTCCTATTACATTGGTATTCTCATTGTATTCCTTACACACATCTTTATGTTAGCTACTACAGCTGATTATTCTATGAAATTACACGCTGTAATTAATCTTTTCGCTGGTTTATGTATCGCATACTATTTTATGAATAAAGAAAAATATATTAAAATATAATTATAGAATATGAGAGATAATTTTAAAAAATATAAATTAAGTCGTAGAAATGGTGGTGATTTTATTAATGAAGGGTCTTATGGTTGTGCATTTACTCCTCCTTTAGGATTAAATTGTAGAACTTTAAAACGTATTCCACCTAATACTCCTTTAATTAGTAAATTATTTAATAGTGAAAGCCATTTTAAAGATGAAATGGAATTACAAAAAACTGTTTTAGCTATCGACCCTCGTAATTTATTCACAGTACCTTATTATGGTTCATGTCATATTGATATTAATAAACTTGATATCAAAGAAAAATCTTATTTAGATAAATGTGAATTATTTTCAGAATATCGTAGTGATAAACCTGATAGTTCTAATATTCCTCAACTCATATATAGATATGGTGGTATAGATTTAACTGAAGCTTTCAATAAAAGTGAAGTTCATGCTGTCGATTTAATTCCTTTATTTAAACCATTATTTCAAGGTATTAAACTGTTACAAGAATACAAATCTGGATATGCTCATTGTGATATCAAACCACATAATATCGTATTTGATAAAACTGCTCAAAAATTATATATTATTGATTTTGGTCTTATGGGTGAAATGTCCAGATTAAAAGATGAATATGATATTTTATCTTTTGATTATCAATATTATCCTCCTGAATTTAAAGTTAAATCTAATATTGATTTTGGTACTAATGACATTAATTTAATTGCTAATTATATTTCTTTAAACTATAATAAAGTTCCTTTATCAGCAATCTATAAATATTGGAAACAATATTATCCTAAAGATAAATCTTTCCATGAACATCTTAAATTATTTATTAAAAATTCAATAGATAATCACAGTAAATTTTCTGTTGATTTCAAAACTGTTTTTGTAAAGAAATTGGATTCTTATTCATTAGCTATGTCCTTTTTAGAATATCTTCATCGTTCTAAAAAGGTTAAATTGTCTGCCGATAAAAAACTTAAATTAGATAAATTCCTTGCTAATATTATATTACCTGCTATTCATCCTAATCCATATTTACGTATCGATGTAAATGAAATACTTAGACGTTTTATTTAACCAAACTAGGATGAATATAATTAGATTTACATACAGCTGCTGTATTGTGTAATTTTGTAGCTACATTTTTTAAGGCATAATTTATTTTCTTTTTCTTGTTTAATTCTTTCGGCGCTGAATTATAATATTTTATAAATAACATATTTGCTCTCCATGTTCGTATATCCTTTGCCGTCAGATTAGTATGATATAATCCTATATATTTATTTATCTCTCTCGCCGATACATTAAATATACTATCTTTATTATTTGCTTTATTATGCTTTTTTAAATAAAATAACAATTTATATAATTTTCTATCATTACATACTGCTTCATTTATTACATGTTTTTTACCTATAAATTTAATATGTAATGTTTTCTTGTCAGTACCAAATGTTATAAATTTCCAAAGAATTGTTGTAACTCCATATGTTCCATATAATTTAAGATATTTTTTGCTTCCAATTCTAAAATTACATAAAATCATCAATTTTATTATTAAAGCTATTTGCATTTGTTTTATACATTCAGTTGTTTTAAAATGTTCAACAGTAGATTTAGATAAAATTGAATTTACATCAGTTACTATCTTTTGAAATATAGGTTTCAAACTCATTATTTTTCTAAATAATGCTTTCTGTTGTTTTTCAATGAACCATTTATTATATATTACTTGCTTACGACCTTTCTTGTCTATACCTGTCGCAAATACTTTACCAGTTTTACCTTTTATTATTACATTTTTATATCCAGGTGGTACTCTTGGATTCGTCATTTATTACAAATAGGTGCGAATGTTTTTCTATGATATTTATGTGCTCCGTACTCTTTTATAGCATCCATATGTACTTTTGTTCCATATCCTTTATTTTTTTCTATACCATATTTTATTAATTCTGTATCTGATTTACACATCTCTATCATTTGATTGTCTCGAAATACTTTTGCTAATATACTCGCTGCTGCTATATCCATTCGTTTTCCATCTCCACCTACAATACATTTATAGTTGATTCCTTCATATGGCAAAAAATAATTGCCATCTATATATATTTTATTAATTGTTATCGGATTTGATAATGAATCTAGTGCTCTGTGCATAGCCAAAATAGATGCTCTAAGTATATTTGTATCATCTATTTCTTCTGCAGTTGTTTCTCCTACTCCCCATGCAATTGCATTTGCCATTATTTCTTTTGCTAATATTTTTCGTTGTTTTTCTGACAATTTTTTGGAATCATTTAATTTTTCCATCCATGGTTCTATTGTTGTCGGTAATACTACAGCAGCTGCTATAACTGAACCAAATAACGTACCTCTTCCACTCTCATCTATACCAACTTCATTTATACCTGGTACCTCTAACATTTTTATTTTATATTATATTTTATTGTTTATACCAAAAATATAACACCAAGAACGTTCAAAATAATGTGCTTCTTCTGGTGAATCACAGTCATCTAAATATTTTAATAAATTTATATAAAATTCTTTTTGTCTTTTTAATATTAAATCTTTTCTCACTGCAAATATTGAATGCCAATAAACACAAAATGTCTTTGGAAATTCTATACCTAATTCTTTTTCAAACCATTCACCAAATGAATAATCTGATATTCTTAAGTGTTTATTATTATATTCTGGTAATCTAAAATTATAATTTAAATAACTCACATTACTCTCTAAAATAGCTAAATTATGACTGAATCCATATTCTAATGCTTGTTTATATATATCCATTAAAAATAATAATTCTGTTTTATATCTCTTATATACCACATCTTTATGGTCTGATATATTACCTTGTGTAAACATTACTACATCATTTAGATTATCATAATTTTCTATTATATATTGTAATATCGTGTGTGCTTCTCTACCAACATTTGGCAAATTTTTATGTTTTTTGAAATTTACAGGAATATCATCATTTCCTTTATTATAAACATAACAATTATTAGATAATGATTCTAACCAATTTATATCTTCGTTATATCGACATACACATATCTCAAATCG
Organism: Bacteroidota bacterium; assembly: GCA_009919265.1. Classification (GTDB taxonomy): domain Bacteria; phylum Bacteroidota; class Ignavibacteria; order Kapaibacteriales; family UBA961; genus UBA961. Next base: position 4,234 of record RGCF01000208.1, read on the forward strand.
CGTCATTTCTTGATTTAAGAATTTAAAGTATTATATTGTTTAAATGTCTTCTTCACCTAAAATTGCTGTTTTACTTTTGGTTAGAAATAATGAAGTATATTTACAACATCTTTTCACTTTTTTAAATGATTCACCATATTCATTTTATATATATGAAAACAATTCTACTGATAATACAGTTGAAATATGTAATCAGTTTTTATTAAATCATCCTGGTAAATTATGGTCTGAAAATCTTAATGAAGATGAATTTATGGTAGAAGGTACTCAATTTGAAAGAATTGAACGTATTACGAATGCTCGTAATAAATTACTAGATTATGTTAAAGATGATATAAAACTATTTGATTGGTGTCTTTTTATTGATACTGATATATTCTTTGATAATAATACTATTTCAAATATTTTAAGCAGAGTTACTGATAATGGTGTAATGTATTGTTGTAATGCTTTAGAAGTATTACAAAAGAATAATGCTGATAATTTACCTGAAAATGTAAATTTTATTACTGAAAGACATTATTATGATACATTTGCTTATGTTAATAATAATAATATTATGTGTTATCCTTATTGTACTAATACTGATTGTTTATATAATTATTGTAAACAACGTACTATAACTGTTTCTGAACCCACTGAAATTGTCAGAAGTGCTTGGGGTGGACTCGTTCTTATTAAAACATCTGTATTTAATCATAATTATATTAAATGGAAACCATTAATGCTTAAAGATAATAATAGTTTATGTGAACATATATATTTCTGTGATATGGTAGGTACTATAGGTGATATTATTCGTTTTAATGATATATATATCTATAGAAAACACTCTTTTACTAAATCATTTAATGTCATTTACTTAGATAACAAAAATTTTGTATTTCCTTCTATATC
>RGCF01000209.1 GCA_009919265.1 Bacteroidota bacterium
TGTACATCAATTTCTAATATTTTAATTTAACATGCCTTGTAGTTCAACTTATTGTATAAAAAATACCGGACTTGTAGGTGCGGATGATAATTATGTTACAGGTGGAACCTACAACGGTGATACCTATTGGACTGGTCAGACAAGTGGTTGGACAATATATTATTATACCGGAGTAACAAGTTATTGGTGTTTATCTGATACATTAGGTGGTGCTTGTTATTTAACAGGTAAATACCCTTGTGTTAGTTCTTGTCCTGATTTATCAAGTGTTTATGTTTTCAGTGGAATGTGTCCAACACCTACTCCAACACCAACACAAAATTGTGATGTTTTAGACTTTACAGCATTGTTTGATTGTGAATACATCCCAACACCGACTCCAACTCCAAGTATTAGTGTTACTCCAACACCTACATTGACACCTTCTTCAACAAATTATTGTTCAATTATTGGTATTGATGCAAGTGGTTATACTTATACCCCAACACCTACTCCAACACCAACGGTTACACCAACACAATATGATGAAAATACACTTAAACGTAGACCTTTTTATTCAAAAGATATTGTACGTAGTTGTCCATTGTATGGATTCATTGAATACACAGGTATTACAGGGGAAATTATTTGTCCGGGTGTTTTAAAATTCCAAGATTGTTATAATGGTGATTTTTACTATTCTAATAATGTTACAGGAATTCCAACAGGTTATATTTTCGAACTATATCTTGTTTTAGGTGCAACTGTTACTCATAACGGGGTTACAGAGACAAGATGTATATTTTACCTTGGTATGGATTATGACCACGGAAATATAAATACTATTAATGTTACAACAGGTCCGTATGGTTATAGTTATAGTGAAGGTGCATGTATTGAATGTCAAATTAATATAATACCAAGTCCAACACCAACAAAGACACCAACAAAGACACCTACACCTACAATGACTAAAACGCCAACCCAAACACCAACAAAAACACCGGGAATGTCACCAAGTCAGACACCTACTTATACACCAACACCAACAAAAACACAAACTATGACACCAACACCAACTAATACACCGGACATTTGTAATCCATCAAATTTACCTTTAGTAATGGGTAGAGGTGCAGATTCTCGTAAACTAACAAATTCATTTTTCTTTACAGTTTGGGTATGGTTTAAAATTCAAGGAACTCCTGACAGTTGTTATAGACGTTATAGCCGACAGTCATCTCCAGGTTTTCCTAATTACACCTTCGACGGAAGCTTCAGTGGTTGGGTACCTGGTGCCACATACGACATTTATTGTACATCTACACAAATTGGAGGGCCTGGTTCTTATATTGATTTTAATGTTGGAAATGGTGGACCGTATACAGGTTATTGTGGTCCGTCAAATCCTGCCCCAGTTACAGTACCGTTAAATTACGGTGGTTTTAATACTACAGACCCACCTTTTGTATATATTAACGTCAATTCTAATTCTTCAGGTCCGATTATTTGTTAACATATGACATCTATTATTTTAAATTCAATAACCGGTTTAAATTACCCATACGACGTTTATGTTTGTGATGTCTATGGTAATAATTGTGGTTATGTTGCACAGATAGATACAAATGTACCGTCACCGGTAGAAATTGTTCTACCAATACCATTCAATTTAGCACCCGCTGTCGGTATCAAAATTATAACTTCAGATGGTTGTGAGAAATTTATTGTGTTTGATTGTATATATATCACACCAACTTTAACACCAACCAATACACCTACACCAAGTATTACACCAAGTGTCACTCCTACATTAAGTTTGACACCAACAAATACACCAACACCAACACCAAATTGTATTATTTGGAATTGGCAAGCTATTGGTGCTAATTTTTCTTCATTAGAATACTATAATTGTAGTAATACATTAACAATTATACCTGTTTCAGCTGTCACAAATTCATCTGGTAGTATCTGTGTTAATCCTTCTTCAGTTCCAACGTGGAATCCAACACCGAGTGTTGGTACACATATTTTAGGAAGTACTGGTGTGGTTTGTTATAACCCAACACCAACACCAACAATAACACCTACAAATACACCAACACCAACATATCCTTACGTATTTGACCCATACGTTTATTTAGTTCCGGAACCACAAGATACAACATCATTAAGTAATTTAGCGACTTATATGTACAATAGTGGTGCAACTAACTTCTTAGGATGGGGTAATGGAGGTGTACCATCTGTAAGTGGTTATTCTAACGATTTGAATGTCTACATTCACTACTCAGGGTTTACTGGTAGTGTGGGTAATTTTGTCACAAATATCTCAACATTAAAAGGTTATATTAAACAAACATCCGGTACGAGTATTGATACATTTGGTTGTATTCAAGACCAATACACATTCAATACAATTGAAGTTTCCACATCTCAAGTGAATACCGGAATACAATATTTCTATAGTTTATGGATACCATTGAACGCTGTTGGTGGTAGTATGACTAACATGACAATCGATATTGGTACAAACACACCATGTTCTAATGATGTTGGTTACAATGTAATACCTGATAGTACATTATCATCAATAAATGTTGTTGTTTCAAGTGGTGCTGCAATACCTTCTAATGTTTATCGTGTACTTTGGATTGACCCGACATGTTTAATACCAAGTTCAGTTCCACCACCGTCGTTATCATCATCAATATTCTTTAAAGGAAACACCAAAACATAGTATTTATTATTATGTCAGTACCATACAAAAATCCAATATCTAGTGTTCAGGTTTCAACACCACAATCAGTTTCAAGAACTTCAGTTTTTGGAACAACATTTTCTACACTTAATGTAGGTGGTTACATGGAGGTGTATAAGCTTTCGGACTTGTCATTGACTTTAACATCATCAACATATCCTTCACTTATTCAATTATCAGCTAATACAATACCAATACGTTTTACAAAAGGGAATAATACTTTTTTGTCTCCGGATTATTTAACTCTAAATTCTGATAATATTTCTTCAGGTAGAAGGAGATTGGGTATGATGGTATACGTTCATGAAACAGATTTGGTATATCAATTTCTCATCCCAAACTATGATACCTTGTGGAATAATCTATCAGGTCTTACAGGTTTTTCTGCCGTTACTTACTCAGATTATACAACAGTTATAAATAATCGTTCATCTGCCGGTCAAAATTTTATAAACGCTTGGACTGCTTCAACTATAGAGGGTGTTAGTGGATATACTAGTGCAAATGCTAATTGGAGAATTTTCCAACTTAATCCGGGTGGATTATTTACTGGTGGTACTGTAACAGGACCAACTATATTTTTAAATGGTTTATCCGCAAACACAATATCAGCAACAACATATTACAATTTACCGTCAATAACAGGATTATATTTACCTTTAAGTGGTGGGACTGTTTTTGGGGATACTTTTTTTAGTAGTGGTTTAACCGCTAACACTCTGAATGTAACCGGTCTTACAAAAACATCAGGTATTACGTCAACGGCTGCAATAACTTTTCCACAAAAAACTATTTCATCAACTTATACCGCGACGACAAGTGATTATTTAATTGATGTTACTGGAGGAACATTCAATGTACAATTACCATCAGCAATTGGTATACAGGGTAGATTATTGGTAATAAAAAATAACGGTGGAGGTGCAACTACTGTTTTTCCAATATCGGGTCAAACCATCGATGATAAACCATTACTTATTTTAAGTGAAACGAATTCAGTTCAATTATCGAGTAATGGTTCTAATTGGGTTATTTTAGGTCAGGATAGAAGTACAGTTAATAATTCAACCGGTGTTTTTCAATTTAGTGGAATGTCAATAGCGTCACCTACAACATTTAATGTTTCACAGGTTAAAGGTTGGATTGTTGATGACACAACAAATCCTTTATCACCTCAAATATATTATGTTAATTATAGTGGTGGTGTTCATACCGCAATTTATGTTACGGCTAGTACCGAAACTTATATTTATTTGACAAGTGGAGGTACCATTTCTCAATCTAATATTACATTAACGGAACAACAAAGAAGACAAAATATTTTCTTAGGTAAGTTGGGACACGCGAATAAAACAAATATCATTAATGTTTTTAATCAACCCGATTTTGTTTTGTCTCCAATATCTCAACTTAGAGATATGATAGCGCCAATTGGATACATCAATGGTGGTGTTTATCCTTATACAAATGCAAGTAATTTAACTTTTGCAACCACAGCTGGTTATTTGTATGGATTAGGTATCAATTTTGTTTCAAGTTCATTGAATCCTAGTTCTATTTATGTATCCGGAAATACGACCACAACATTTCAATATAGAACACAAACAGGTGGAACTGCAAGTAATACCACTTTAGTTGACCCATTAAATTATGATGTTGGTGGTGTTATTACTCCGTTAACAGGTACTAAAGCAACAAATCAAAGAGTTTATTTAGTAGCCAATGGTCAAATTAGATTACAATATGGACAAACAAGTTATACAACTTTGTCATCAGCAATTGCTGGAATAAACTCAGAAACATTCAATGTTTTTTCTAATTTCAGAGATAATGGTATATTGATTGGTATATTAAGTATACTTAGTACATGTACAGACCTAACTGATACATCAAAAGCACAATTCTTCCTTGTTTCTAAATTTGGAGAGACGGTGGGTGCCGCAGGTGGTGTGGCAACAACAAATTTACAACAAGCATATAACAATTCAACAAATCCTGAGATAATAATTAACTCCACACTTGATGGGTTATCAATTCAAAATGGTACCGGAAACGCTGACAACATAACACCACTACTTCAAGGTAACAACACTGTAGGTGTGACAACATCATTTATAAGGGCGGATGGTTTATTTTCAGGTAGTTCAATTTCAACACCGGGATTTACCGCAAATACAAACGGATTATCTGCAACAACTATCAGTGCAACAACTTATTTGAATTTACCATTACCTGTTATTACAGGAACAACTAATTATATACCAAAATTTACATCAGGAACAACATTAACTAATAGTTTAATTTTTGATAGTTTTACGGGTACCGGTATCAACACCTCATCACCAATTGCTATGTTGGATGTTAAATTATCAGCAACAACTGATTA
>RGCF01000210.1 GCA_009919265.1 Bacteroidota bacterium
GAAAACATGTAACAGCATAATAACAGAAGAACCGCAAATAACGATTCCAAACGACGTGAAAATTGTTAATATGATGAATACGATATTACAAGACAACGTCACCTTTAAAAATATTATTGCTGATATCGTAAAAAACCAACAAGGTCTTATAGCAAATCAACAAGCAACAACCGATAAAGTATTGGAACTATGTTTGAATAATACGAATAATGCGGCCTCTGTTACAAATAACAATATCTATAATCACAACGGCGATAATCATTTCAGTATCAACGTGTTCCTGAATGAAAAGTGTAAAGATGCGATGAATATAACAGACTTCGTGAATTCGATTGAACTATCAACGGAAGATATGGAAAATGTAGGTCGTAACGGTTATGTAAAAGGCATTTCAAGTATATTCATCGATAATTTGAAAAACACAGATATTCATAAACGTCCGATTCATTGTAGCGATCGTAAGCGTGAGATATTGTATGTAAAGGAGCATGATAAATGGGAACGCGAAGGTGTGAATAGCGATAACCTTATCAAAGCAGTAAAAACAGTTGAACATAAGAATATCACCATATTGAATGAATGGGCCAAGCAACATCCGGAATGCGAGAATAGCGATACACGTGCGAATGACACGTATATGAAATTTTCAAAAAATGTCCTTGATGGCGAAGATGATAACATACTGAAGGTGGTTAAGAATATCGCCAAAGAAACGGTAATTGAACGTAATAACTTAGTTGAATAAATATGGTTTCATTTATTGTAATGCGTTCAAAACAGACATAAATAGTATTAGTATATTGTATGTAATTACGCGATGGAGCAGTTTTACAAAGAGCATATCGACAAATCATTTGAAAATGCCGAAAATCACGTTTCAAAAATTGATGAAGGTATTCTTCGTATGGATGGAATGACTGGAAAGAAAACACGACATTTTTACAACAACCTACTAGATATACCTGACGCCAGATATTTAGAGATTGGAACGTGGAAGGGTAGTTCGGTATGTTCCGCAATGTGTAATAACAAAGCTACTGTTGTTTGTATTGATAATTGGAGTGAATTTGGAGGACCTAAATATGAGTTTTTGCGAAACTTTGATATGTATAAAGGTGAAAATAACGCGACATTTATCGAAAGTGATTGTTTTACAGTTGACACCAGTAAATTACCAAAATTCAATATATATATGTATGATGGAAATCATCTCGAAGAGAGTCATTATAAGGCATTACTTCATTATTATGATTGTTTAGATGATATATTTATTTATATTGTTGATGATTGGAACTGGAATACTGCGAGGGACGGCACTATACATTCAATTGAAAAGTTAAACTTAAAAGTGTTGTATGAACGTTCAATTCGCTTGACTTGGGACGAATCTCATACTCCCCAACCGGAAGCAAGAAATACTTGGCATAATGGTATATATGTCGCGGTTTTACAGAAACCAGCCTCTTCTGGAAATGAGACAACCGAAGTCGAATAAATATTATAACCAAACCATATAATAATATGAACAATAACTGCGTTGATATTATTATCGTCGGATGCGGGATCGCCGGTTTATATGCGGCATACCAAATCAAACGCCACGCACCCGCGAATACGACATTTCTCATTTTAGAGAAAAATCCGAAGAAATGGATGGGTGGTCGCGCAGGTAATGAAACATTTTATGGCGCGGATGTTGTCGTAGGTGCGGGGGTTGGACGAAAAGATAAAGACCACGCTCTGATACAACTGCTTAAAGACACCAAGACGCCGTATTCAGAGTTCAAATCCACGCGAAACTACGGAGCATCGACGACCGCATTTCAACCAGTAGATATTACTGGAATGATGACACATCTTCGACGCGAATATAAATCACACCCTCAAGATACAACATTTAAGGAGTTTTTCATAGATGTTCTTGGTGCTGAGAGATACAAAGAATTCGTGATTACAACAGGTTATACTGACTTCGAAGATGCCGATTTGTATGAAACATTATATCATTATGGTATGGATGATAACGTGAGTGGATGGACGGCACTTCATGTGCCTTGGGGCGACCTCATCGAGAGATTGTATGAACGGATCGGTCGCACATCATCATCATCATCATCATCATCATCATCATCATCATCATCATCACGCGTTCGATTTTCGACGGAAGTCACTAACATCGAACAACGAAAGGACGACGACACTGATAATACTGCCAAATATCGGTTTGAAATCACTACCACAAATACCAAACATAAGAAATACTACGCGAATAAAGTCATTGTTGCGACTACAATACAAGGCATCCGAAAAATCGTTTCAAGTGCGTCATCGCCTTCAAGTATATATCAACACATTAAAGGACAACCCTTTCTTATTGTGTATGCGAAGTTCGATCGCATAAGCACCGAAATTATGAAAAAATATGTTCAGGCCTTCACGGTCGTGCGAGGACCCCTTCAAAAAGTAATACCAATGGACCCTGATAAAGGAGTATATATGATTGCTTATACAGATAACCAACGCGCGATGGCCCTGAAATCAAAGGACGCACTCGAAAATACGCCGATAGTTCGTGAAATGTATTCAAAGTGGATAAAACAAGCACTTGGAATACCAGATAAAGAACCGCCACTAAACATAATGGCGATTCGGGATTATTACTGGAATGATGGAACGCATTATTATACTCCTATCTATCGAACGGGATGTAAATCTCGACCCGAATTTATTCGTAAAGCACAACACCCGATGACTGGGATGGTTGTTGTTGGGGAGGTCGTCAGTCGGCATCAAGGATGGGTTGAAGGAGCGCTAGAAAGCGTGAATGCGGTCGTTACGAGAGAATGGTTACAGCTATAAAAATTACATTATCTCCGTAATGAGTTCATCTGCGATTACATATACAATATAACATCCAATCGTAATCAATGGAACAAACTCAATCATTCTATTATTCTATTATTTTATTATTTTATATTCCCTCTACCACCCGCTCCAAATCGGTAATTCGGATATACGGTAACTCGGTATGCGCTTCCCAGAAATACTTACAATACGCCCACTTGAAATCAAGTTTATCACAATAATAATGTGAATAATAACGCTTCAATTTATCGGCAATTGCGACAGGGAGCAACCCGTGTGAAGCCATCGGAAGAACATAACAAAGCTGGACGATGTCGCGAACTGGATTTTTCACACAGGGGGTGGTATTCGCATTTGAAAAGAGGACCGTATCTAAATGCGGCATATAACGCATCAAATCAACGAGTAGAGGAGCGTAAGGATATTTATAGGTCCATCGCCAATCGACGCAACCCGTTGAATAATATCGCATGGTCCATTCCAACCCTTCGATATAATTGAGACAAATCATTTGAACACGATCTACACTTCCACTCGCGATACGATGTTTCGAGTAAATATCGATGCCAAATAATGCGTCATAGTAACGGAACTCCCAATTCTCTCGGAAAGGGTCAATATATCTCTCAACCGCACGTTCCTGAAGCGGGATTGACATAAATTCGTTCAATGAATGGCAACGCTCGATATTTCCGACTAGATGAACTACGCGATTACACGCAATCTTCGTGAGTTCGCGAATATCAACAACTATAGGTGGTTGTGGTTTATCACTGGTAGTGACAGTAGCAGCGGCGGTGGCGGTGGCGGTAGGCGATGCTGTGATGCGTTTATTTCCTGACGTTCCATTAGTAGTGCTGACAGCACCACCGCCACCATCATTTCCAAATTTCATTTTTCCTTGACGGTCGCGTGTTTTATGCTCGTTCATAAAACGGTTATGTTCGGTCTCCGCCAATAATCCGATAAACGCACGCATTTGCTTCCATACAATCATTGGATGACCAGATACGCGCGAAACCAAATAATTATTCGTCCCTTTGAACATATTCGCATACGTTTGGAGTAAAACAGTCATACCATTTGTTCGTAAGTTTAACGACGGGAAGTGCGGCATAAAATCGTTTCCTAGCATAAATGTCATTACAATATAGTCGTCGATAGCAGCAACCACTTCTGGTGTTATTTTTACAGGGTTATTTGTGCTTTCGGTTGTCGTCTGCGTCGTCCGCCCCGTAATCGATTCTGTTTTATTGTCGGAGATATAAGGTGTTTTGTGATGTGGTTCGTCGCCAACCCTCCCGTTTTTTGTTTCACGCATAATTTCTTCCAATGAACAAGCAAACTCTGGAATATCTAGGTAATATTGTTCGTTACACGATAATGTACTGTCTAATGACTGAATAAACTCTGGCGTGTCACGATACAAATAGATTCGTTGAGAGATGTGTAGATGATTCAAACATAGCATAATCAAATCCGCATCTAATCCATAAATCAATGTTACTGTATCTTGGTGATACTTTGCATCATTACGGATATATTCGAATATTTTATGCTCACCTTCCCCCGGAATGTCGCTACCAGAATAGATATATGTGAGTTGATTGTCGATATTAGTTCGACCCTTTATTTCACAATAATCACGCATTCGTGTGTTGAGTTTTTTCATAAAGGCAGTTCCCGGTGTAATTGCCGACGTATTCCACGATTTTTGACTGCTGGTAAGTGCGGATGTTCCTCCAGACAACGCCAACGGGTCAATCAACGCATTTTTTCGATGAATTGTATCTTCTACGACAGAAGTAAACCACGACTTGTATCTTCGTTCGCGCTGTTGATTGAGTTTAGCAACTGGTGCGACTCCGTCGAATGCGACCATTATGTTATTTGTAGGACGAAATAATGCGACATACTCGTCGATTTTATTACAGACAGTGTCAATAATGAGAGACTCATATTGGTCGTTTGACATACCACGATTTGTTCCATTGATACGAACCGCATCATAAATAAGACCATTTGTATCCATATAAAGATTATGGATCCGAGGCAATCCCGCCAATCGTTTAATAATGGATTTGTGTCGTTTCACGATATTTGAAAAATAACTGGGAATTCCCATTTCGTAACACTACAATATGTCGCGACTACTACATTCTATATCAATATGTATTTATATATCAATTGTTTTTTGATATATCAATTGTTTTGATATTAAAATACTACTATTATATAACGATCACAAAATGAC
>RGCF01000022.1 GCA_009919265.1 Bacteroidota bacterium
CGTGGTAGAGGCAATGCCGGAAAAAGAGGCGGGCAAGCCGGTGATGTGCTCATTGAAATTGAAGAAAAAGAACATCCTCATTTCATCAGAGAAGAAAATGACATTTTGTTTGAATTGGTTGTGAGCTATCCTGAAGCAGCTTTGGGTGCGAAAGTCAATGTACCAACGCTTTATGGTTCGGAGGAAATTCACATAAAAGCAGGAACTCAGCCAGGTACTGTTATCACTTTGAAAGAAAAGGGGATCAAACATCTCCAAAGAAGTGGCAGAGGTCATCAGCATGTTCATGTTAATGTCTTTGTACCAACACAATTATCTGGCGATGAAAAGAAAACATTGAAAGAACTTGGTGAATTAGATCATATCAATCCCGACCGATCATTGAGCAAAGAGGGATCTGATCAAAGAACTTCTTCGGCATTTTTTGATAAAATGAAAGGTGCATTTTCAGGATAATGCACCGAAGCTTCAGGGGAATACATCGTGAAAAACAAAGACTTGGGGGAAAGATTGCGCTTGATTGTGCAATCAGCATTTGGTTTGACAAAACAAGAAGCTATCGTATTGATCATTCTCATTAGCGGAGGATTGACCGGCATGATCATACGTAGAACCGGAGTGATGAGCATGCAGGGTATGCGCGCACATGAGGGAATGGAAAGAGCAAGTTCAATTATTGATAGCATCATCTTATCCGAAGAACGTCGAGTCCAACACATGCTCATGGCAGATTCATCACATGACACAATTCCGTCATTCCTTGATAGAGGAATTCAAAATCATGCTCCAAAAAAACGTGAAAAACAACCAATGATAATTGATATCAATAAAGCAGGATTGCATGAATTCATGCAATTGCCAGGAATTGGACAATCTACTGCTGAAAAAATTCTTGCTTATCGAACACAGCAGTCCTTCACAGATATTGAAGATATCATGAATGTTAAGGGAATCGGAGAAAAGAAATTCGAAAAGATGAAGCCCTATTTGAAAGTCGGTTTCTCTAAGACAAAGAATCGATGACTGTTGTCAATTCTTGAATTGCTCTTTCTACTTCTTCAAGAGAATTATGTTTACTAAATGAAAAGCGAACGGCTGCTTTTGCCTCTGTATCACTTAAACCCAAAGCCTTCAATACATGTGATGGTTGCTGACTTCCGGAAACGCATGCAGACCCATTTGAAACAGCAATTCCTGCCATATCCATCAATTGAAGAATTGCCTCACCATCATGTATATGTTGAAAAGATACATTCAAGATGCTTGGTAGCGACAAACTCGCATTTTCAGGTGTATTTATTCTAGCTAGAGGAATATGTTCCTGTATTAATGACCTCATTCTATCCTGCAATGAACGCATATGCATGGATCGCGCATCCATTTCGCGCATTGCTATACGAACAGCATGTTGGAATCCAACAATTAATGCCGGGGATTCAGTACCTGCCCGCCTATTTCTTTCCTGCCCACCACCATGTTGATGAGCTTTAAAATCAATCCCCTTACGAATAACCATTGCGCCAATCCCCTTGGGGCCATGAATTTTATGAGCTGATAGTGTCAAAAAATCAATACCCATTTGTTGAATGTCGAGAGGGATCTTACCAAAACTCTGTACTGCATCACTATGGATCAGACATGTTTCAGGAACCCTTGGACGAATAGCTAGAATATCTTGTATAACACCGGTCTCATTATTTGCGTGCATAATGCTAATGAGTGAACGATGTGATCTCAGCGAATCCTGCCATCCATCTTGCACTCTCCCATTGGAATCAACGTCGAGGATATCCAATGTAACTCCTTGACTGGCAAGCCATTCCGCCGGGTGAGACACAGCATGATGTTCTATTGATGAAATCACCAATGCATCTGCAAGATTTGATTCAATGCATGAGCTTTTCAAGATGGTATTATTTGCCTCAGTGCCACCGCTGGTGAATATGAGTTCAGCAGGGTGAGCATTGATGGATGCAGCAATTTCTTCTCGTGCTTCCTCAATTGCTACCCTAGATTTTCTACCAAGTGCATATGCAGAAGAAGGATTACCAAAAAAATCCCTCATCCAGGGCATCATGGCATCCAAAATTTCTTCATCAATTTGGGTTGTGGCGGAATTATCGAGGTAAATCATCAAAATCAACAAATGTGGATAACTTATTCACAATGGATAGTCCCTGCAAAACTATGGAATTATGTGGAAAACACATAGAAACCATATGTTTAAGCCAATCAAACATGTTGATAACTTTTGGAAGCTTCATTGTTAGGAAAGTGGCTATTTCATTGTCTTATAGATGGTGGGGGATGGCTATATGCACCTCTGAAACGAAAAAATCTTTGCCGATGGGGTAGTTAATCAATATATTGCGTTTCAGTGACGAAGAGCCCCTAGTTCTTTCTGAAAATTTATCCACATATATCGAGATGGAGTTCTTATGAGAACCAAAAACATGATTATGGCATTTGTTTTGAGTGCATTTATCGCAGCTCCTGTGATGATGACTGCTGACTGTGGAAACAAATCAAAAGCAGAATGTGCTAAAGAAGCTTCGAAAGAAGACGGAATGGCTTGCTGCAAAAAGAAAATGAGTGCTAAAGAAGGCAAGAGCGAAAATTGCTCAAAAACTTCTTCAGAAAACACAAAGAAAGAAGTAGCTCCAAAATTCTAATTGAATTCGGAGTTGAATGCATCAAACTTGATGCTTAGAATAATGCTCATAAGCCTTGTGAAGATTTCACAGGGCTTATGGCATCGATAGAACTAACTATTTACACAGACAAGTCACCTATACAATGGTGTTTGTTTCTTTGCATTACTGTCTTAGGTCTTCAAGCGGAGTCAAGATATGTCAAAAGGCGGAGCCGGAAAGGTTTATTTCGTTCTCTATCTTGCTGTTATTCTAGAGCTTCTCATCATCATCGTTGAACGTGATGAAGCTGAGGAGCATCTTGTAAAAAAGCAACAAGAATCAATGCGCATTGTAGAAAGCATTTTGACGCAGTTACAGTCGGGTGCTGGTACTGAGGGTATTAATACAAGACCTCAGGATGCGATTGTTTTGTCTGAAAAACTCCCAGAAGAGCAGAGAAAATATTTCAAAAAATTCCGTACTTATTATATCGAAGTTGGTGTGACTGATGTTGCATCCGCATTGAATATGGATGGTATGGATGAAGGACAGAAAAAGGAAAAGATTGAAACACTCAAAAAACTCGCCAATGTGCAAGAGTTGCAGTATGAGGTTTATTTTCATCCAAGTAAAGAAGTGGATGTACCTCCTTCACCTCCGGCATCTGAGTTCAAGAAAGTTCAATCTTCACCACAAGCCGGTATGAAGCTTGCGAATCCTCCCAATGCAACATCGACTGAAACCTGGGAATTGCAAGCAACCCGCAAGTTGGAATTGAATACTAAATCCATGAAGGATTTCAAGGATCCTGTTTATGGTGAATCTTCATTGAAGACTGGTGATGTTACGCAGTTTGCTCCACCTGATTCAGCCAGAGTGAATCGTATATTCGGTTATTCAGAAGAGAAGACCGACAGATTGCGCCAATCAAACAATGGCAAACTCACCAAGCGTGCATTTGTGTGTAATTTCCAGCCACCTAGCAAACCAGGTTGGTACAAATTGCGTTTTAGCTCACAGACAAATCGCATCATGGGTATTTCTGCTGAGCAGAAATTCAATTCATTGAAAGATGAACAGAAGGTCAATATTGGTACGGTACAATTGAAAGTAAAAGACTTGAGAAGCGTGCAGCGACAATTGTCTGATCAATTATCCGGTTCCGGAATTCCTTCTGCAGAAGCTTTTGCAAATGGTTCATTGGATTTGGACAAGTTCAATGATCAATTGGAAGCAGCTAAGAAAAAAGTCATCGATGGTGGCGGAGATAAAGTTGCTCAAAACACAAGTCGCATTGACTTGTTTGGATACATTGCAAAATTGTTGTCACCAGGAAGATATACCACATTCGATCAGAATAAGGGTAGCATCGAGATTGACATTTTCGTTCAGCAGCCTGAGATTGAACAAGAGGATCCAATCATCACTTGGGATGATAATGGCCAATTGTATTCATTCGACAAAGCAGGTAAATATGTTGCAACTTTTGTTGCCAACTTATACGATAAATCGACTCCATCCATTCAATTCAATGGATCTACATCTGGAGTCTCAATTACAAAAGTTGGTCCTACAAGTGCAAATGGAAAGGCCGGACGATATAAAGTTGAAATCAATCGTGATTTGGCGCCCGGTGAATATAAGATTACTGCATCACTCTCTTCAGCTGGTAAAACAAGTGTTGAAGAGATGAATTTGAAGATATTCTCAACCGGATTGGCAACTGTCAAAACAGAAGAAGGTGAAGATGTCCGCAATGAAGAAGAGATCACTGGTCTTGTTAAATCATTGTCGAAGGGAGATGCTGTTGAATTCACGGCTGTCCCAACTTCCGGAAGTACGATACCTGGTAGTCAATTTAGAACTATCATCGAAGGTACAACCAAAAAATCTCCTGTCATAGGTTTACAAGTAAGTTCGAATGATGGATATAACATTCCTATCGATGCAGATAAAGTTAGTGTTCGCATAGTGTGGCAAGATCCGAAAGATCAATCCATTCAGGTTCAAGTATTTCCAACTGATGGATCAAGTGCAATTGAAACGCAACCTGGTCCAAAGCGTCCACGCATTGTATGTGGAGATGCATCACGCATTACTGATCCGAAGACACCAATATTCTATGTGAATGTAGAAATCAAAGCACCTTCATACACAGATATCACAGCAACAATCAAAGGCGTGAAATTTGAGTTGAAAGAGCAAAATATCAAAGGGTATAAAGTTGTACCTGTTGGTGAGCCAAAGCTTACAAGTGGTAAGTGGACTCAGAGTTATAGACTCGATGGTAAGATTCCAATTCCACGTGGCACCGGCGGTTCAATCAAAATCTCTGCAAAGGCTGCTGCCCAATTGCCAAATGGAGAAACATCTCCAGAGGCAACGAAGTCTTGCAAGTATAATATTGTATTTTAATTTTTTCATGCTATCCCCCACGTAATCCCGGAGAAAGCTGATAATGAGTTCAAGATTTGTTCGACCAATGGCAATACTTCCCATCCTTTGCCTGATGGTCTTTGCTGCAGTTCAAATGCAAGCGCAACAAACTGCACAGATCCGATCGATCCTCGGAAAATTTAAGAGTTATAGATACTCTAATGTATTTCTGTTTCAGGTTGATGATCCAACCGTAACAGCGATCAATCCCCTTTTGGGTGTACCTGAGCCAAAGGCAAATGCCGCTGCGAATAGATCCAAGAAAAAGGAAGCTATTCAAGAAGCCATTGATGAAGGAGAGGCAGATGTTGCTGCTTTTCTGAAAGCTAATAATGGTGGCAATATGAACAATGATGATAGGGAATATGAAAAATACTATCGTCTGTACACAAAATGGCAGGATGAATTGTTTAGTCGCGCTTATGTTGTGACTACTCGTTTCAAATCAGGTGAGCCATTTGAAATCATCGGTTTGCTTACATCCGGTAATAAGGAAATGGTAGCAAAGATTGATGAAATCATTGATCCTCCAAAAGGAATTTTCTTGTCCAATGATTTGCAGAAAGTGAGCTCTCCCGATACACTCGGAATTGCAAAAACATTGTATGAATATCTCGAAAGAAAAATTCTACAAAATGATGCAGAGAACATCACTGCTGAAGCACAAGGAATTGGAGCTGATGCAACATTCTTGCCTCAAAAGTATGGTACAACATATCCCATCAATGAAGATGATATTCAGCAATATCTTCGTATCACTGACGGACAACCACAAGAGTATCATGCTCCCAATGAATTGACTATCGGTTTATTCGATTTGCTTCGTTTCCGTCATTATGGCCGACTCGATGAATTCGATGAAGAAGGAAATTTGATTCCTGAAGAAGGTGAAGGTGATTCAACTGTGAAGAAAGTATATAATAAATACCTTCCTCTCTATGGTGTTGAATTGCGCTATGGCATGCCTGAAATCAATTATCCATCATTGTGGAGTGAACGCATGACATTGAATGTCATGTGGCAATCAAACAAATTTGGTATTGTTCTTCCAACAAATGGTTGGTCTTCACTTGCGACTGATGTATTTAGTGCTCAACGCAAGTTGACACATGCCGGACTTGGAATTTACGGATCACTTGACTTCCCAATGAAGCTTCTCAATCAAGGTGGAGTATTCAACTTTAACGGAAGTTATGTATTTGGTCCTGCTGAGGTAAATCCTATTTCAACCAGATTTGTATTTGCCGGAAAAAATACAAGTGGTCAGGCTGATTCAGCTTCTTATAGAAATCTTGATATCAGTTATCTTCCACGATTCCATGCTCAGGCGCATTATTCTTTTGCGGTTGATATTGATAGAACTGCTTTCTTCCGTTTCAAGCTTGGTGCCACAATGTATGTCATTCAGCGCTATGCCGAATTGGAACAGCAGAATGGTAATGATAATAATGGTCGCCCGGTCTATGAAAAGAAGAATCGTCAAGTTGATCAATATTCGTACGAAGATTTGGCAATCTTAAATCGTTTTGATCAATTGAAAGTTGCAGCAATGAGTGGACTAAAAGGTTCAGACATGATTGCAGGACTTTCAGGTCGTATTGAATTTATGAATAGATCTCGCACTGTGCCTTGGGGTGCTTCCATGCAATTCTTTGATGGTTGCGTATCAGGTGATGTATGGGCACAAGTACCAGTTGTAGATGGATTTGATTTGCGCTTCCAAGCACAATATTTCCAAACAGCACTTCGCGATCCAAAGCCATGGGAAGAACAAACGATTGTACTCCCATCATTGCAAATGATATTCAATTTCTAATTAAGTGCGATTATTCGCAGAATGAAGATCACTTTTGATTTGAAAACTACTTGATATAAATGGTGATAAAAACCATGATGAAACAACGTTACCTACATCTCTTCCTCCTATGCATCATTTCGATGAGTGGACTTGGAGCAATGGCAGCAAAAGCCCAAACGAGTGATTCGCTTGCATTGGCAAGTTTGAAATCAGTTGATCCGGGCCTATTGCCTTATTTCCCACGCTGGAGTGTTTGTGAACCAAATTTGCAATTGCAAATTTTCCAAGTATTCAAGTTGGATGGAAGACCTGCAGAAAATCTCGACATGAGAAGTATTCTCATCACTTCTGCGCCTATCAAGGATCCAAAGAATCCTGATTACAATATTCTTTTGATCGAATGTGGCAAAGAAAAGATGACTGCGGATCAAGTTGATTCAAAGTTGAAAACACTTGTTTCAACATTAGTCAATCCGAAAAGACCGTATTGTTATCAAGATGTACCCGTTGCTTCTGCACCATCACAGGCACAAATTGAAGCAATTACAAATTATTTGGAAATGCCAACTAATACAACGCATTCATACTCTCTTTCAGCCTTTGAGCAAACACTCAAAATTGGTAAGGAAGATGGATATTGGATTCGCTCACTCATCGGCACAGAAGGCGCAGGATTGCCCTTCATTTCTGCTGGTGAAGCAAAAGTGATGATTCAACATCCTCTATATGTCAATGAAGACAATGAAACAAGAAAGGCAATACCAAACCTTTTGCATTTCCATATTGGAATGGGATATCGTTTACAAGATACCTCCAATGGTATGCTTAATTTCTTGCCCCAAAGAAGAATGAATGCAGGATATGGAGGAAAGGGAATTTTCGGTTTTGATTTTCATGCTCCATTTGAACCAAACTTTGGTATCACATTCCACATAGAAGTACCACTTCAGGGAATTGATACATTGAAGTCATTTGAGCGCTCAACCTATGCAGCATATTTCAAGGCAAATCCATCAAGTGCTCGAGATCCACTTGTGGTTGCACCACTTCTTAGAATTACCGGTAATACTGGTCTCTTCTACAATTGGTGGCTGGATCCAGATAATCCGGAAAATTATGTTCGCTTTGACTTAGGTATTAACTATACAGAAGTTCGTGAGGCAGCAATCTCCAGAGTGAATAATTCAGGTCCATTCACATTGAATGACAAAGTCAATGGCTTGAGCTTTTTCCATCCAACAGAATTTCTTGATTGGTTATATGCCAAAGTTGAATATCGCAATCAATCAACATTCCCATTTGGTTTGAGTGCGCAATATTCAAATCAAATTTTCCTTGGAAGACTGTATCTTCCATTACTTGGACAATGGTTGTATTTGGATGCACGCTACTCAATTCCTTTGCGTAGTGAATCAAGACCATTCGAACAATCAGTGTTTATGATTTCACCTGTATTGCGTCTTAATATCTAAGGCTCATTTGCAAAACAATGTTCCCCCTGCGCAGGTATAATTCTTGTCAGGGGGTTTCTTTTGTAGATTCATACTTATGTATACCACAATCACCCTTCTCATTTCTCTTTTTTTGATGACAGCAGTGCAAATGCATGCTCAAACTGATTCAGTGAAAGCACAAGCAAAGCAAGCAGCTGAGTCTGCACGCTTGAAAATGGGCGAGGGAAATGTTCGTATGGCTATTCAAAACATAGACATCACGAAATTTCCGGAAATCAAACTCATTGTTGAAGCAGTAAAGGCAAATGGAACAGCACTCGACACATTAAATCCAAAAGAGTTTTCTGTGGTAGAAAATGGCGTAACGAAGAAGGTCATTTCAATTGAAAAAATATCATTCAAAGAAAATATCCCAATCGATTTCGTATTTGTCCTTGATGTAACGGCAACTATGGGTACATATATCAATGCAATTCGAAACAATATTGAAAAGTTTGTTGCAAATGTTTCAGCAAAGGGTATTGATTATCGAGTAGGGCTTGTATTATTCTCTGATGTTGTTGAAAAAGTGTATAATCCAACTGACAATGTAAAAGACTTTGGAAAATGGCTGACAGGAGTTTGGGCAACTGGTGGTGGTGATGATAAAGAAAATGCATTGGAAGCTTTGTCTGATATGTCGAAAATGAAATTCAGACCCGCCGCAAATAAAGTAGCAATCATCATAACTGATGCTCCATATCATCAAAAGGGAGAGCGAGGACAAGGTAGAACATTTCAGACCACTGAAACGATAATCCAAACAATGAAAGACAATTCAATTAGATTGTTTTCCATTGTTCCTCCTGTGTTGCAAGATTATCGTACACTGACTGAAGGCACTCGTGGATCAATGTTTGACATATCTACACCTTTTGCTACGATTCTTGATGATTATTCTACACAATTGACAAATCTATTTGCTATTACCTATCGTTCTGATAAGTCCGCTATACCGGATTCACTAAGCGTAGGAATTGTTGATCAGCAAAGAAGAGAAATCGTCAAGAAAATCATTCCAATTGTCGAACTAGGCAGAAAGTTAATCATCGAAAATTTGTTGTTCCAGACAAATAGCTCAACGCTTCCTGATTCAGTTTATGAATTGGAGATTCTCCGTGAGTTTTTATTGAATAGACCAAAAGTATCCGTCAGAATTGAGGGCCATACAGATTCCAGAGGAAGTAAAACGCTCAATCGTAAACTTTCTATGTTGCGCGCCGAAGCTGTTCGTCAATACCTCATCAAAAAGGGGATTGATCAAAAGCGTTTGGAATCTGCAGGATTTGGCGACACAAAGCCAATTGCAAATAATAATTCTGAATTTGGGAGAAGACTCAATCGTAGAACAGAAGTCATTATCATTGGCAAGTAGCAAAGTACACAATGGTGAAACATGATTGATGACATGTATCAACCTATTGCTTTGAAGAATTCTGTTCTTGCAGAACACATTTCGATGTTTGAATCTCATATTCGAAAAACTGCCACGGTACATACAGCCGAAACCTATTCTCGTTCCCTCCGTTGTTTCCTTTCATTTGTTATTCAAGATCGAAAATTCAAGTTTCGCATCAAGGATTTCGAACGCTATAAATTATATTTGATCGAAACAAAACAACTACAAAGTCCATCCATTGCTACATATATTACTTCTCTCAGAAGATTCTCGCAATACCTTGTTGACGCAAAAGTTCTTCCACGAAATCCGAGTAAGCATATTCGTGTAGAATCTGCAAAGAAGCCAAAAGGATTATCATTCTTCACCCATGATGAATTACAAACCTTTTTCCAATCCATCGATGTTTCCACTCTTCAGGGCAAACGCGATAAGGCATTATTCATGCTGATGCTTGCATGTATGTGCGGGGAAGAGGAAATACAACATGCAGTCATTGGCGATGTTGATTTATTACTTGACTTCATGACAATCCCTTCTAAAAAGAAAGGGAAAACCATACGATTGCCTCTTCCAAAACAGGTGAGTTCATTACTGAGAGAATATGTGCACTATCGATTTCCTGAAGGAGCTCCTCCTGATGCTCCACTATTCCATAGTATGAGTAATCGCTCAAAAGGGAAGGCCATCAGTGTGAGAGGAATTCGTGAAACATTTAAACAGCGTTTGAAATCATCAGGCTTATCCGTTGAGAGGTATTCGGATTTATCACCCTATGCATTGCGACATACTGCCGGTTGCATTTTGGCAGTCTCAGGGTTTGAACTTGAGCACATGATGCATATCATGCGCTTGGGCTCACAATCAATTGTTCAGCGATATTTGGAAGTTGCCAAACTTGCCAAGTTCAATACATTACGACAATCATTAGAACTCATTCAATAATATCTAATCACGAATTGATATTCTATCTGAAACCACAATGGGGTGAATGCGAAGTTTTGCTTTATGGATCATGCAAAATGCAGCATCTGTTTCGGGGATATAGGGCACTATCAATTCAAGTATGAATGAACTATCTTTTTTTATATCAGTTGTTGGTGCTATCTCCTTTAGAAATGTTTCTGAGATATTGATGATATATCTTGATCTATCTAATGAATATTCATCAGGTGATGATTTAAAAAAGGCTTTTGATTTCGCTTTCAACAATGAAATATAGTTTTTAGTATTCATTTCCTTTTTAGGAGGAGATGCTCCCGAAACAGTGCCATTCCACAGAGAACACCAGAGTTCTAATCGATCCTTTTGACCCATCTCAAGAATCATTGCACGAAGAGTGTTCAAGGTAAACCATGATTGTTGAACGAATATTGTGTCTTTACTCAAAAACATCGAATCATTGCCTAATCGTGTTAATCCATGTGATGAGCATAGTGTAAGCAGTAACCATGCATGATATATATTCATGAAAGTGCATAGTTTTGAGATACGCTGTTCATTTCTTTCCAATAGATTCAGCTGATCATTCAAATAGCCTCGAATGAACATAGTATCACATGAATCACATTGCAGTGTATTGTTCTTGAAACATTGTTTCATTATACTATCAAAGGCAGTGCTTTCAGACTTATTTTTGGTAGTATATTTGTGTGGTTTTTGAGCAATACATTGAGTGATTGCCATCATCCAGATACAAATTGTTAACATCGCTTTATTTCTATTCATGATATGTCCCTGAATATTATTACAACAATTGCAGACATGCAGTCTGTCTCATCCGCACTTCGTAAAGAGGGAAAATCAATAGCATGTGTCCCAACAATGGGTTATTTGCATGAGGGGCATGCATCATTGATTCGCGAAGCTTCCAAGAATCATGACATAGTGATTACGACCATTTTTGTGAATCCCATGCAATTTGGTCCCCAAGAAGATTTTGAACGATATCCCCGCGATCTCGAAAGAGATATTGCAATCATTGAAGCATCCGGTGGTACATATGTATTCATGCCATCAGTTGAAGAAATGTATCCATCTAATTTCCAGACAACAATATCTGTTGGCAATATAAGTAAACCATTCGAGGGAATCTACAGACCGGGGCATTTTGAGGGTGTGGCAACAGTCGTAGCAAAACTCTTTGGAGCTACCATTCCTGATGCAGCGTACTTTGGACAAAAAGATTATCAGCAAACATTGGTTATCAAGCAGATGGTGAAAGATATCAATATGAGTATTGACATCCACATAGTTCCAACTTTGAGAGAGAAAACAGGATTGGCGATGAGTTCGAGAAATGTGTATTTGTCCGAAGAAGAAAAAAACTCAGCTCTCGTGTTACAATCAGCACTCAACATTGGTCTTTCACTCATAGCGGAAGGGATGAGAGATAGAGCATTGATCGAACAGGCAATGATCAAAGAGCTTTCTACCATTCAAGAGTTCCGGATACAATATTGTCATGCTGCCAAGGCAGAGACTCTTGAATTACCAGCTGAATTTGCCAAAACCGATGAAATAGTACTATTGATTGCTGGGTTTTTGGGCAAAACTCGTTTGATTGACAATATGTTGTATTCAAGGACATTAGAATAAATGAAGAGATATCCACATTCCCCTTCCATAATTGGTCTAATGCGGATTTTGAGGTAAATTACAGTATCATTTCTGAACAAATAGTCTATATATACTCGGAGCTTAATGAGAATGAATAGTGGTGTACGATTTCTCGTCTATTTCTTTGTTATTGCATTGCAATCCATTGGTTTGCTTGCACAATCACACAGACAAAACTTTCCTGAATTAGCAAAGAAATTTCCTGCCCCTGAAGCAGTATTGAACAATTCTGCACAAGGAAAAGATTTTTGGTTTGCCATTCCGATGAATGATAATGCTCAGGCACCTTTGAATGCCATTGAGATTTATGTGACTGGTTCAACGAATACGATTGTTAATCTTGAAGTACCCGGACAAGGATTTAGTCGCAAAAAAGCACTCCGCGCATTGGATGTTGTTACATTTAGTACACGTGATGGTTCTGTTTCCACAGCATGGGAAGTAACTTCTAGCGAAGTTCCGGATGATATTGCAATTCATGTGTTTGCCGATGCTCCTATTTCTGTGTATGTATTGAATGCAAAGCCGGTTACCTCTGAAGGATACCTTGCATTACCAACAAGTGTTTGGGGTACAGAATATATTCACCTCAGTTATTATGACTTCAATGAAGCACGCAAATGGGCTACCGGATTTACCGTCATTGCATCTGAAGATGATACAGAGATTTCAATATTGCTACGAGGAAGAGGCGGTGCAAATGCTGGTGCAAAAACTGTTAAGGGAAATCGTATTGGGAAGACAATCAAAGCAACATTGATGAAAGGTCAAATATTCAATGTGAAAGGCGAGGCAAGCACTCGTGGTGTGTTCGACATGTCAGGTTCAAAGATAACAGCCAATAAACCAATTGGATTGGTCTCCTATGTGGAGCGTGTCATGATACCTGCAACAAATGTTAATGGACGGGATCATATTTGTGAAATGCTTCCGCCTGTTCAATCGTGGGGTAAACGGTATGCTACTGTTGAATATAAGAGGGATAATAAGGGGGATTTCTTCCGTATCATAGCATCTCAAAATCAAACTCGCTGGAAGATGAAGTATTATGATAAATCATCAGGAGTGCTCCTTGGTCAAAGAGATGGTGTTCTCAATGCCGGAGAATTTTATGAGGATTTCAATCAATATGTTGGTCGTGGATTGGTGGATGGTTTCCGTGGAACATCCGTATGGGAAGCAGATAAACCAGTATTGGTTATGCAATACTCCTATTCAGCGAATTGGGATATGGGTGATGAATTTGACCCATTCATGATTATCGTCACTCCGCAAGAACAATACATACAGGCAACTGTATTTCAATCTCCAGCAAATAGCGCTTTCAGCACTAATTGGTTCAATGTAGTGGCTGAGGGTGATTCAACCGATGCTGAACAAAAGAAATTGAAATCAGTTACATTGGATGGAAAGCCAATTTGGATTAGACAACCAACATTTCTTTCTAATCGCATACCCGGTACAAATCTCTTTTGGCAAAATGTGAATGTTGCGCCAGGTCCTCACCGTGTGACAAGTCAAACACGATTCGGAGGTTATATCTATGGATTCAGTTCATTTGATTCTTATGGTTGGCCTGCAGCAATGGCAATCAGAAAATTAGATGAAGTTGATACATTACCTCCTGTCTTGACA
Source organism: Bacteroidota bacterium (assembly GCA_009919265.1). Lineage (GTDB taxonomy): Bacteria > Bacteroidota > Ignavibacteria > Kapaibacteriales > UBA961 > UBA961. The sequence continues at coordinate 14,014 of RGCF01000022.1, forward strand.
TTTGAAGAGGAATGTGGAGACTTCACCTATACTGCAACAGAAGTTCGTTCATTTGGTCCACCTCCTGATACAGCTCAAATTGATCAAGGGATTTCAACAATTGAAATGATTGATTCACTTTCAACTAATTATGAATTACAATTTATCACAGCAGATAAAATTGTTGTAGATCCCAAAGTCAAAGAGTTTCAATTTAAATTTAAAGTACTGGACAAAACAAAAGATGCATTTGCAATCTTCGTTGTGATGGATCGCGCTGGTAATTATACTATTGACAGCGTTCGTTATACAGTTGACAAATTGGCTTTGAATCCTGACCCTGTACAATTTGGAAAAGTTCGATTGGGCACCACCAAAGAAATGAATGTTCAACTTAAGAATGAAAGTTCGAACGAAATAAAGATTAAAGAAATAAAAACCAGATTTGGAAAAGAGTTTAAAATCATCAGCTCTGATACAACACCTCTCAAAGCAGGTGAGAGTCGTCAAGTTAAGATTGCATATACTCCAATCAGAGAAATGCCTGATGAAAATACATTTGACATTGATTCATTACTCGCAAAAACTGAATGCGCAGAATTCAAATGGCCCTTGTTTGGCCAAGGAGTGCGTCCATGTATAGCAGTTGAACCACAATGGAATGCGGGTAGAGTGCCCATCAATCAAAAAGCTTGTAAAGATGATAATGCAGCAAATGGTTTGAGAATTTCGAATACAGGTACTGATACATTAACCATAACCGGATTGAATGGAGTTCGTTTGCCCTTTACTGTATCTACAGTTACTAGTCCGGCATTTCCATTTAAGATTGCTCCCAAAAGCTCAGTGTTTTTTAATTCAATCTGCTTTAATCCAACTGCGGAGAAATCAGATACAATTATTGTAGCATTTGCTTCTGATTCATATGGTGATGATTGTACTCCAAATAGCACATGGTTTGGAACAGGAATTCAACCTGGTTTGATTATTACTGATCAAGACTGGGGTAAACGAAGACAGGGAACCGTGATGGTGAAAGAAGTCTATGTTACTAATTCCGGTTCTGCTCCTGCAAATGTGACAAAAGTTGAACTTGCGCAACCTGCAAATCCAAATTTCCGCATCATCAATATCAATCCACAGGTTAGTGATGCTTCTCCATTTGTTCTGAGAAATAATGGCGATAAAATCACCATTAGCATTGAGTATGAACCAACCGGAGAATTTGATCATACAACTACAATCATTGCAAGTGCAAATAATGCAGGCACAGCAACCGGCACGCTCAAAGGATATGGATTCCTACCAAAAATTCAAGCGACGGGTTATACATTTGCAAACCCTGTATTGGTTGGTAGTTATTCAGCAATCAATGGTGAAGTGATTATTAAAAACACAAGCACAAGCGCTCCATTATTTGTGGAAACCATGGACTTTAGCACAAGTGGTCCGAATGCATCTGATTTTGAATGGAATTCACCAGCGACATTACCCGTCAATTCCTCAATTCCAATTGGTGGTGAATTACGAATCCCTGTGCGATTTAAACCAACAGATATTGGACAACGCATCACCGCCGTTGACATCAATAATGATGCCGCCCCAGGTACAAGAACAAAAGAAGATCCTCGAATCATTACAAATGTCGATGTGATTGGAACAGGTATTGAAACCCGCTATCCTGACATAAAAGTCACAGATATTGATTATAACTCAGTTATTTTCTGCGATACGAAGCGATTGACATCTACAATATCAAATCCCGGAACCGATGATTTGATAATTGGTGATTTACAATTGTTTGGAGCAGATGCATCATTCTTTGCATTGGATGCTCAAACATATCCTATCACAATTAAGCCCGGTGATAGTTATGCTGTGGGTGTGACATTTTTACCTAATACCATCAGATCGTATAATGCACAAGTATTGGTTACTCCAACAAATCTCAAAGATGCACAAGGCAATATTCGCACAGAGTTTATTGACTTGAAAGGTAATGGTTTTCAAGTTGAAGTATTATTGGAAGTTTCACCAAGTGCAATGGAAAAAATCAAAGCCGGTACTGTGAAAACCATAGCAGTAAAAGGAAGCACCAAAGATCAATCAAAGTGGCCTGATGCGAAGATTCGTTCAATTGACATGAAACTGCATTATGATGCAGATTATATGGCATATCAACCAGGTACAATTAAAGCAGGTTCAGGATTGCCAAATTGGAATGTAACAGCCACCGAGTCTACCGATGGACTTTCCATTACTGCAACTGGAACAACCAATCCGACAAATGGTGATTTCTTTATTGGTGACTATAACATCTTGATGAGTGATTCAGCGAAATTTACAATCGACATCACAAATGCCACTACGAAAGATCGTTCAGCTTGCGCACCAATCGTGATAAAACCGGGAACTGTTTCTCTTGATGCATGTTTTGTCAATGGCCGACTCATTTCATTCGGAAGCACCGCATTCTCATTGAAAGGTGTATCACCCAATCCATTGCAATCCGGAAATGTTTCCATTGATTATAGTATTGGTTTCAAGGTTGCAACAATCGTTGAAATCTATGATTCTCGAGGCGAACGAGTTGCATTGGCGGTGAATGAAACCTTAGAGCCGGGAGAATATCGATTGTCAATTCCGAGCGATGCACTTCAAAATGGTAATTATTTCTGTCGAATAATGGCTGGTCCATTCACAGAAGTGAAACCATTTACCATCAACCGCTAAAGAATGCATCCCATAGCGCATCGGTCCGCCGCGAGTTTCCACATTCGCGGCGGACTTGTTGTTTGTTCAAATCCGTATCTTTGCAATTCCATTTTGGATGTTCACTATGTTACCTTCAATCTATGCACACTATGAGCCCCGTCCGCAAACCATAGGCATTTTGGGCGGAGGACAATTGGCCAAGATGCTTTCGCAAGAAGTGTTTAAGATGGGAATGCGTACTGCCATCATCGAACATGGTGAAGATTCTCCAGCCGGGTTGATGACCAAGCAATCGTGGGGTACAGGTTGGAGTGATCGAGATGCACTTGATGCATTCATCGATGCATCTGATATCATCACATTGGAAAATGAATTTATATCTCCAGATATTCTTTCATATATCGCTGAAAAAAAACCAGTGTTTCCCTTGCCTTCAACAATTGCTTTGATTCAAGATAAATTCATCCAAAAAGAAACAATGCGGAATGCAGGTATAGCAAGTACTCCATTTGCTGCTTGTTCATCTCTTAGTGATGTTCTTGCATTTGGTGAACAATATGGGTATCCATTTGTGATGAAGACAAGAACACTCGGATATGATGGATATGGAAATGCCACTATAAAACAGTCTTCCGATATTCAATATGCATGGAACCGCTTTGCTGACCCTGAATCTCCCAGGGAAATCATGTGCGAAGCTTTCGTGAATTTTTCCAAAGAATTGGCAGTGATGGTTGCCCGCAATAGAAGAGGAGAAACTGCGGTGTATCCATGTGTTGAAACAATCCAAGAGAATCACATCTGTAGATATGTATTGGCACCCGCAAGAGTTGAACATGAAATAGAAAAACAAGCACAAGATATTGCAAAGCACTGCATTGAAGCAATTGATGGCATTGGTGTGTTTGGGATAGAATTATTTCTTACAACTGATGGACAAGTGCTCTTTAATGAAATAGCACCGCGTCCTCATAATTCGGGACATTATACCATAGAGGCTTGTTATGCATCGCAATTTGAAAATGGAATTCGCGCTATTCTCAATTTGCCTCTCGGTTCGCCTGAGATGAAAGTTCCCGCTGCAGTAATGGTGAATCTTTTAGGTACGAGAACTGGACCTGGTGTACCGGATAGTCCTGTGGATACGCTCAAACATCCACATACCATCGTGCATTTGTATGGAAAAAAAGAATGTAGAAAAGGTAGAAAGATGGGTCATTTGACAACCTGTGCAGCATCACTCGATGAAGCTGCTCAGGAAGCATATTCTGCAGCCTCTTCTTGGATTTGGTGACATGCAACAGATGAAGTTGACAGATATTCCAATGATCATTCATGATCTCGCCAGATTGGCCGAAGAACATGGCTATACCATTTATGTGGTTGGTGGATATGTGAGAGATCGCATACTTGGTATTGATTCCAAAGACATCGATTTCACGGTTGTTGGAGATGCTCTTGCATTTGCACAAGTGGTTGCTGAATCCAAACACTCGAAAGCTGTCATCTATGAACGATTTAGAACTGCCCTTGTTCCAGTGGGTGAATATCTATTGGAATTTGTTGGGACAAGAAAAGAAGTATATGAAGAATCTTCGCGTAAACCAATTGTAACTGAAGGTACTTTCGAGGACGACATCAATAGAAGAGATTTCACCGTCAATTGTTTGGCATTGTCACTGCATAGTGATTCATTTGGTGAAGTGATTGACTTGCATGATGGGTTAACAGATTTACAACATAAACTATTAAGAACACCATTAGATCCAGTCATTACATTTAGCGATGATCCATTGCGCATGATGCGTGCTGCGAGATTTGCATCAAAACTTGAATGCGATATTGATCCTCAAGCAATTGCAGCAATGAAAGAAATGGCTGATAGAATTTCAATCATCTCTCAAGAACGCATTAGTGATGAATTCATCAATTTGCTCAAGACCAAGAAACCAAGCATTGGTTTACATATCCTGCATGAAACTGGTCTATTGAAATATGTATTCCCCGAACTTGAACTACTATCGGGCATAGAATTAATGCAAATTGGTGATCATGGATATGCACATAAAGATGTCTTTTTGCATACATTGCAAGTGCTTGATAATCTTTGTGAAATGTCAGACAATGTCTGGCTTCGTTTTGCAACATTGATGCATGATATAGCGAAGCCAAAAACCAAAAAATTTATTGAAGGTACCGGATGGTCATTTCATGGACATGAAGAGTTGGGTGCTCGTTGGCAATCAGCAATTTTCAGAAGAATGAAATTACCACTGGAACATGTGGACTATGTTGAAACATTGGTGAGATTACATCAAAGACCAATGGTATTGGTGGATGATGAAGTAACCGATTCTGCAATTCGACGCATTGCTGTGCAGGCAGGTGATGCACTGGATGATCTGTTTCTATTGTGCAAAGCAGATATCACAACAAAAAATTCGAAAAAAGCAGAACGCTATCTGAAAAATTATGAAAAAGTATATCAGAAAATTATCGATGTTCGTGAAAGAGATCAATTACGTGCATTTCAATCTCCGGTCAGAGGAGAAGAAATCATGGAGATTTGCTCATTATCTCCATCTCCGGCAATCGGATATATCAAACACATGATTGAAGAGGCTATTCTTGAGGGAGAAATTCCAAATGATCATGATGCTGCAAAAGAATTATTAATGCAGCATAAAGATCAATGGTTAATCGAAGCAAAGGACTATAAAAAGCATTTGACACATGTATCGTAAAGGGGAATCATGAACTATACCATTTATTCCAATCTGCCAAAGATCAGGCCGGACATTTCCTTGATGAAACATGTTCATGGCGAAGATGAATATTTATTGATGTATGATCCATTGAGATATTCAAGAGCGCCCATGATTTTGGCTTTGCATGCATTAAGATTACTCGATTGCTTGCAAAAAGAAGAAGACCAAACATGCGAGCAGATTGCCGAAACAGCATTTGAAGGTCAAGTAGATCCGGAAGCTATACTTGATGTCATTATGCAAATGAGTGATCGTTGTTTTTTACTTGACGAAGTATTCTATGACACAAAAAGCGTGATTGATCAAACATTCCGTGAATCAACAATACGCGAACCCTTTTGTCTTGGTACAGTATATCCTGAGCACCGCGATACTGCAATTTCAATGCTCGACGAGATGAAAGGTTTGATTCCTGAAAGAGATTTTAAGGACATCTCCGGGATTATCATTCCCCATGTCGAATTGTCAGAAGGAAGAGAAGTATATGCATCCGCATTGCGAGCTTTGGAGGCGACTACAAAACCCGATTTGGTGATTTTGTTTGCTACATCGCATTATGGTGGGGAAGGAAGATTCATTTTTACAGAAAAAGATTTTCTGACACCGCTTGGGACAACTCCTACAGATGCATCCATGGTGAAATATATTTTTTCTCAAGCAACACAGCCATTGACACATAATGATGCCCAGCATCGTTATGATCATTCAATTGAAATTGTGCTATTATTATTGCAATATGCTTTTGGTGCAGAATCTTTCTCGCTATTGCCAGTATTGGTAAATGGTATGCATGATAGATTTTCTTATGCACATACTCCGAGTGATGAAGGTATTGCAGAAATCATTCACATCATCAAGAACTATTGTGATCTTACTGATAAACGAGTGCTTTTTGTTTCGAGTGGCGATTTATCCCATATTGGAAGAAAATTCGGTGATGCAGATGAAGCTGAATTGTTGAAACCTGAGATAATGATTCATGATGCTTCAATTATTGATGCATTGACAGCACATGATTCTCAGTCATTCTTTTCTCGCATTGCCCAGACTGCAGATCATTCGCGCATTTGTGGTTGCTCGCCCAATTATATGTTGATGGAAAGCTTGAAGAAAGTTCACAATGCCGAATTATTGGCATATCAATGGTGGGATCAACCGGATACAGCTTCTGCCGTTAGTTTTTGCTCAGTAGCTTATTTTGCAGAAAATTCTTGAATGGGCATGCGTCCATAACCAACAATGTATTTGCGCATATATTCCAAGTTGGTGAGGATGACGCCTTTTTTTTCTGAGGCATGAATCATGAAATCTTCGCCTGCATACATGCCCACATGAGCTATATTGCCTTTCTCGGCATAACGGAAGAAAATTAAATCTCCTGGTTCCGGAATCACATCTTCTGAACTATAAGCAAGATATTGATCATGTGATGTGCGTGGAGTAATGATGCCAACAGATCGATAAGCCTGCAAGATAAAGCCGGAGCAATCAGTGCAAAAAGGAGTTTTACCACCATAGCAATATGGAGTTCCAATATATCGCATTGCTTCATTGAGGACGGTCTTTCTCATTGGCTCGAGATAATCAGGAATCACATATTCCGGTATCGCAAGTTTTTTGCCCATTGTTGCCACATGCAATGTTTGGCAACTTGCAAGCAAGACAAGCGATAAGCAGAGTGGTACTATGTATATCTGAAATTGTTTCATGCAAAGATTCAATATGTATCAATATCATTGCATGAATTATGCCAATTACTTTGTATTCGAGTAGATATTCACCATGAATGAATTAAAAAAGACATATCAGCACAGAGATCGTGTTGTAAGAGCCATGTCAGACAATGGAATGTTTCGCATAGCGGTTGCAAAAACAACGCAAACTGTTGAGACTGCGAGAATAAAGCATAACCTTGATCCATTGCTTTCCTATTTACTTGGAAAAACACTCACATCTTCGGTATTATTATCCTCATTCTTAAAAGGTGAAGAAAGAGTCATTGTGCAAGCAGAAGGGACCGGTAAGATTAAGCTCATCTTTGCTGAAGCCATGCAAGTTGGCGAAGTGCGGGGATTCGTAGTCACCGATGATGAGCATCCAATGCCTGAATCCCTGTCTGAAGCACTAAGTAAAGGTTTTTTGAAGGTTTCGAAGATCCTCTATGAAAAACAAGAGCCTGTTACAGGGATTGTAGAGCTTGTTCATGGAGATATTGCCTCCGATTTATCCTATTACTATGAACAATCCGAGCAGATCATCACTGCAGTGAATTTAGGCGTTACTATCAATGATGATGGCGAAATTGTGCATTCAGGTGGTATTATCGTGCAGGCCATGCCAGGCGCAGAGCTTTCGCATATAGTTGAAGTACAGCGCTCGCTTGAAGAAATGCCCCCAATCGAAGAATTATTGGATAATGGATATGCTCCCGAAGAGATATTGCGTCAGGCAATGCCTTTTTCTGTTGAAATTGTCAATAATACACCGGTTGACTTCTTTTGTCGCTGTTCATTGGAGCGATTCATGAGCAAATTGCTCACCCTTGGTAAGCAAGAAATTGAATCCATGAAGGCAGATGGCCAAAGAGAGCTGGTTTGTCAATATTGCAGTTCTGTCTATGAATTGACAGATGAACATTTCTCCACTTTGCTCCAAAGTTTCTGATTGCTTGCTCTTGCCATTGGTCTTTCTTGTTGATTCTAAGCCATAGAAAAGGTAATTTAAGGCTGTTATTTGGCGAAATATTGTTTCTTGCAATAGCTTCATATAGTGCTTTTTTCCATTCGTATTGATCTTCCGTGGAACATCAACATCATCGTAGAAGACATAGACATCGGAATAAACCCGATTCTCGCCATGAACGGCATTCTTCTCCTGCTCTTCAAAAATTAGAGCAGGAAATTGATTCCATTGACAAACCGAATCTTCATGCGGAGAGACATGGTCATCCGCAGAGAAAACAACATGGATCAAAGCCCTTCATGAGCATCGTGATTCCACTACTCAATGAAGAGGAATCACTGAAACCTTTATATCATGCTTTGGAAGAAGTACTTCCGGGTATGAGTGATGGACATTATGAAGTCATCTTCATTGATGATGGTTCCACCGATACTTCCTTTTCAGTGATTCGCGACATTCATGAATCCAATCGTAAATATAAGGCAATTCGATTCAGGCGTAATTGCGGAAAATCTGCTGCTTTGGCAGTAGGTTTTGCCGCGGCACAAGGGCGATTTGTTTTTACCATGGATGCAGATTTGCAAGATGACCCAAAAGAATTACCCGTTATGCTTGAAATGCTTGAGCAGGGATATGATTTGGTTTCTGGTTGGAAGAAAAAAAGACATGACCCATGGCATAAAACCATCCCTTCAAGATTCTTCAATTTCGTGACTTCACGCATGAGTGGAATCAAATTGCATGATTTTAATTGCGGCTTGAAAGCATATAGAAAAGAAGTTGTCAAGACATTGCAAGTGTATGGAGAAATGCATAGATATTTACCTGCCTTGGCTCACTGGGAAGGATTCCGAGTGACCGAAGTGCCGGTTTTGCATCATCCCAGAAAGTATGGATATTCAAAATTTGGTTTCAGCAGATTCTTCAAAGGCTTTTTGGATTTGCTGACTGTGATGTTCACAACGAGATATGTGAAAAGGCCATTGCATCTCTTCGGCACCGTCGGATCCATCATGGTGCTCATCGGCTTGGCAATCAATATTTATCTCACGGTTGAATGGGCTATGGGTTTGACATTTCTCAGTCAAAGACCACTTGCACTATTCGGCATCGCAATGATCATCGTGGGCGTCCAGCTTATATCAATGGGACTCATCGGTGAACTTGTTGTGAAGAACTCCTTAGAAACTACTACTTATGGCATTCGAGAAAAACTCGATTGATCTCTCAAAGGAATATTTCATGAAATATATCGTTTCATTCATTGTACTCTGCTTGGCAATTTCTCCAATGCATGGGAATAACATATTCGAGGGATCTACATCCGTGAGTTTTGGGATTACAACATTCCTATTAAATGGTACAAATCCCGCAAATCAAAAGATTTTTCCAAAAGAAAGTGAAGGTGCAATTGGAGGAGGATTTCCAAATTGGCAATCCGGTTTTTCGATTAAGGGTGTTGTAGGTATTGACAAGAATAATACCTATCGCATTCCATTCGGTTTAGATTATTTCATTATGAATGGTGTTCAAAGACTTCCGGATAAATATTATACCATCCAAGCAAATCATACCATTCACATTCCAACTTTGTTTTCAGGTTTTGAATATGCATTCGCAACATTGCCATTGGCAAATGCAAAAGCATATGCGGGTATCGATCTTAGATTGTCCATGCTTGCTCCTACTGAATTGGAAGTAAGTTTAGATTATGTAAAACCAGACTTTCCCGATACAACCAGATATTTTGGGAAATCCGGAGCAAGCCGATTTGGAACATCCGTCAAACTCGGTATTGAAGGTCTAGTTGAAGATAATTGGTCTGTCAATATTTCAACCGGTTATACCGTGTTCAATCTATTGGGAAGAGACAATACAAGGGGCGAACTTTTTACTCCATCTGCAGTGACTGAAACTGTTGAATCCATCATTGGTGCAATCACTACTACAGTACTTGTACAGTACAGATTTTGATTCTCCTTAAGAGTCCCACGTTTTTTATTCTTGAATCTCCATGACAGATACGACCAAAGAGTATGCAGTAGATTTTCCGGAACTTCCTTATGAAGTATGGCCGAGTGGGCAAACTGTATCTAAGGCAGGCTTCGGAACATATCGCATTGCATTAGGGAATGATATACAAGCTCTTGCATTGATGAAAGCAATGTCAAGTGGAATTAATCTTATTGATACATCCACCAATTATGCGCTTGGAGCAAGTGAATCCCTAATTGGAGAAGCATTAAAAGCATTGGAAAAAGATATCAAAAGGTCAGATATTGTCATCATCACAAAAGTCGGATATCTCCAAGGACCATTATTAGAAGCTGCAAAAAAACGCGAGGAAGAAGGGAAAGGATATCCGGATATCATTCACATAGAAGATCATATTTCACATTGCATTCATCCTGAATTTTTGAAAGAGCAATTACAAGAAAGTTTGAAGAGAATGTCTACGCCTTATGCGGATGCATTGCTTCTGCACAATCCTGAATATTTTTTCAAAGACCCATCTTTACCAAAAGAAATGTCGCTTGAAGAAAAGCGTGAGAGATTCTATGATCGCATACGCATCGCTTTTGAATGCATGGAAGAAATGGTTGCACAAGGGTTGATTAAGTATTATGGAATTTCTTCAAATTCTTTCCCTTATGCTCATGATCATCCTGAGTTCTGTTCGGCAGAGCAATGTTTGAATATTGCGAAATCACTATCTTCAGATCATCATTTTTATGTCTTGCAATTTCCTTTCAATTTGATCGAACCGGAAGCCGCAACAGAACTGAATCAAGAAGATGATGCCCTTACACTGATTGAATTTGCAAAAGCACATTCACTTGTGGCACTTGTCAATAGACCGCTCAATGGCATTCGTAATGGACAATTAATACGCCTCTCGGATCATCATACTGTGCAATTACCAGATCTTTCAACATTGAAAGAAGAGATTGAGCGTGTATCTCATGCAACGCAATCATTCACAAATAGTATTGATTCTCTTGATATAGAAGATCAAGAAATAAAAAATATGCTCGTTTCATATATCACTTCATTCAATGCATTGCAAGTGAATTGGAATGCATTCAAATCGGAAGCTGAATGGACTGAAGTACGAAATACAATCCTAGGTAAAATGGCTATTGCGCTGACAGCCATCAATCAAGGTGGATCAGAACAAGTACAACAGTGGGTGCTCAAGGTCGCAGGATTAACCACTGATATTATCAATGTGATTGGATCCTATTATGCCACAATTGGAAATGCTGATTTTCAGAGAGTGGGATATATACGCACCGTCATCGAAAAGGCATTTCCCGGTGGATTCACTGAATTGCCACTTTCGCAAGCTGCATTCAATGCAGTTCGCTCTGTGGATGGAATCAGTTCCGTATTGATAGGTGCCCGCACCATGGAATATGTCGATGATGTATTGCACGCTCTACAACATTCGGTGCCGGTTTATGATAGAGCAGATTGGCTCGGAATGAAATTGCATTAATGGAACCGAGAAGCCGCGCTATTCGTTTTTACCATAACATTATTCAAGACTGAATACCATATTCAGATTTCATGCACCTTTTTTTCTCTTATGTCCACTCCTTCCGAATATCCGTATCTGTCTCAAATTAATCTTCCTGAAGATCTTAGATCATTACCAGAAAGCGCACTTCGTGATGTGAGCAATGAAGTCAGAGAATTTATGGTAGACACCATCACGAAAGTGGGTGGTCATTTTGGTGCAGGACTTGGCGTTGTGGAATTAACTGTTGCATTGCATTATGTGTTTAACACTCCACATGATAAAATTATTATTGATACAGGACATCAAGGATATCCTCATAAGATTTTGACAGGGCGAAAAGATCAACTTCACACGATTCGACAGAAAGAAGGCCTTTCCGGTTTTTTAAAGCGAACAGAAAGTGAATATGATGTATTCGGTGCCGGACATGCAAGCACAAGCATTTCAGCTGCATTGGGATTAGCCACTGCAAGAGACTTGACCGGTGATGATTATCGTGTTGCCGCCGTTATTGGTGATGGTGCGATGACAGGTGGATTGGTTTATGAAGCAATGAATAATTGTGGAGTACAGAATAGAGATTTGCTTGTGATCTTGAATGATAATAATATGTCGATAGCCCCAAATGTATGGGCACTCAGCAATTATTTTTCACAAATATTTTCTTCCCCAACCGGAACAAAATTGCGTTCTCATATGTGGGATATTGCAGGTAGAATCGATACGGTTGGTGATCGCATTCGAAAAGTTGCTCATCAAGTTGATAATGGGTTAAAAGCACTACTCACTCCGGGTATGCTTTTTGAAGCTCTTGGTTTCAATTATTTTGGTCCGATCAATGGACACAATGTCAATAATCTTGTGACCATGCTTCGCAATCTCAAAGATGCAAAGGGTCCAACATTGCTTCATGTCATTACCCAAAAAGGGAAAGGATATGCACCCGCTGAGCAAGACAAACAATTCTTGCATGCAATTGGTAAAGTAGATAAAATCACCGGGAAATCTTTTCCTTCTGCTGCTCCTTCAAAACCAACACCACCTTCTTATCAAAAAGTGTTCGGGGAGGCAATGACAGAAATATGTGCAAAAGACAAACGCATTGTCGGTATTACAGCTGCTATGCCTGATGGTACTGGTTTAGATATACTTGCTGCATCATTTCCTGAACAAGTGATTGATGTAGGTATTGCAGAAAGTCATGCCGTAACATTCGCTGCAGGACTCGCCTGCGAAGGGATAGTGCCTGTCTGCGCAATTTATTCTTCATTCTTGCAAAGAGCATTTGATAATATCGTTCATGATTGCGCATTGCAACATTTACATGTCGTATTCGCACTTGATAGATCGGGTCTTGTAGGTGCAGATGGCCCGACACATCATGGCGTGCTTGATCTTGGCTATCTTCGCCTCATTCAAGGCATGATTGTAATGGCTCCAAAAGATGAGCAGGAATTACGCGACATGCTACATTCTGCCATTTATTCTTATACAAGTGGACCATCTGCAATCAGATATCCTCGTGGAAATGGATTGGGCATTCAATTGAGAGAGCCACAGAATATACCTTTGGGCAAAGGCGAAATCCTGAAACAGGGCAAGCATATTGCACTTGTCGGGATTGGAAAAATGGTCAATGAATGCATGAAAGCAGCTGATTTGCTCAAAGAACAGCATTTTGATGTCACTGTTGTCAATGCTCGATTTGTCAAACCATTGGATGAGTCATTATTCAAACAATTATTCCAAGACCATGATGTGATCATCACTGTTGAGGATGGTCAAATTCAAGGTGGTTTTGGCAGTGCAGTCTCAGAATTCGCCATCAATCAAGGATTTAAAGGGGAATTGATCGTGCATGGAATAGCCGATGAATTTGTTGATCATGGCACGCAAGAAGAATTATTGGCAGATTTAGGTCTGGATGCCCATGGCATAGCCTCATTGACATCATCTCGCCATTCAGGGAATTGAACTTCCCATCAATATGGTGATGAAAAAACATTTGTGCCATTTATGCCAACTTTGTAAATTCGCAGTCTTACTTTGAATCAACATATTAATTGAACTGTCATGAAAAGAACATATCAACCAAGCAAGCGCAAGCGTAAAAATGTGCATGGATTTCGTGCTCGCATGAAATCAAAGAATGGTCGTAAGGTGCTTTCCAGAAGAAGAGCGAAAGGTCGTCATCGTTTGACCGTTTCAGGTTGATATCCCTGAAATAGACTATATTCCTGAGGGCCCGCGAGGCCCTCTTTTCATTTATGAAAGTCAAAACCCTCAAAGGACGCAAGCAAATAACCGCGGCATTTCGTCGGGGAAAAAGATTCGTATCCGATTCTTTCATCGTGCATGTACTTGATAGGTCTTATGCAGGGGATTCAGATGCACCAATTGGTGGGGAAAAAGACCTCTTTGTCATTTGTGCAGTCAGAAAAAAACAAGTCCCTCTTGCTGTCACGCGCAATCGCATCAAGCGAATAATGAGAGAGTGTGTCAGATCGCATGCTCGAAATCATCAAACAGTACCCTTCATGACACTTGCTTTTGTCTGGCAAAAGCCAATGGGGCATTCCAAAGAAGTGCAAACAATAGACATCAAACCAAGTGTGCATGATGCATTGAATCAAGCAATGCAGTATTTTGCAAATAATGAAAGGAAAGAGGCACGGAGATGAAATTCGTATTGATGATGATACTACGATTCTATCGTTCTGCCATTTCCCCGTATCTTGGTAATAATTGTCGATTTCATCCAACCTGTTCAGTGTATGCAATGCAAGCAATCGAACAATATGGATCCATCAAAGGAACCTGGCTTGCTTTGAAACGCATCGTGAAATGTCATCCATGGCATCCAGGTGGAATCGATGAAGTACCCTAATTTGGAGATCAATCATGCAAGATGTCTATCTCATAGAACCATTACGAACACCTGTTGGTAAATATGGTGGTGCATTGTCTTCCATCAGACCCGATGATATGGCAGGACATGTAATGAAAGCCGTAGTTCAAGCTTCAGGAATCAATCCAGAACACATTGATGATGTGATTATAGGTTGTGCAAATCAAGCCGGAGAAGACAATCGAAATATTGCAAGAATGGGAGCTCTCCTTGCTGGTTTGCCATATAGTGTTCCCGGCGTGACAGTCAATAGATTATGTGCTTCATCTCTTGAGGCAATCATTCAGGGTGCAAGAGCAATTCGCTCCGGAGAAGCAGAGGTGTTGATTGTTGGTGGAGTTGAATCAATGTCAAGAGCCCCCTATTCATTTCCAAAGAATGCATCCGGATCAGCGATATTCGGTAATATCACTGCTTATGACACTGCATTGGGTTGGCGTTATCCAAATCCTGCTATGGCTGAGTTATTTCCACTTGAATCAATGGGTGAAACAGCAGAAAATCTCGTTGAAACATTTGCCATTTCACGAGAAGACCAAGATGCCTTTGCTTTGGAATCTCACAAGAGAGCAGTGAAAGCCCAAGAGACAGGCCAATTTGATGATGAAATCATCCCAATTCACATTCCAAAGAAAAAAGGTGATCCAATCATCATAAGCAAGGATGAACAACCTCGTGGGGATGCCTCGATTGAAGCACTTGCCAAACTTTCACCCGCATTTCGAAAGGGAGGCTCTGTAACGGCAGGCAATTCATCGTCACTTAATGATGGCGCAGTTGCCATGCTTTTGGCCAGCGGTGAAGCTGTTAAGAAATACGGATTAAAGCCAATTGCCCGCTATGTTGCTTCAGGCACAGCCGGCGTGGATCCACGAATCATGGGTATTGGACCGGTATATGCAATACGAAAAGCATTGCAAAATGCCAATATGACCCTGGACCAGATTGGTCTTTTCGAACTAAATGAAGCATTTGCCTCACAAGCATTGTCATGCATCAGGGAATTGGGAATCAATCAGGATCAAGTAAATATCCACGGAGGGGCCATTGCAATTGGTCACCCCCTTGGTATGAGTGGTGGCCGCATTGCAGGGCATCTTGCCAGAACCATGCACAAACAAGGCATACAATACGGAGTGGCATCACTGTGTATTGGTGTTGGGCAGGGTCTTGCAATCATTCTCGAGAACACAGACACCCGCTAAATTCATTGGTTTAATTGCCCTCGAAACTGTATTTTTGCATTTCTTTGAATCATCGGCATCAGCCGATTAACACCATACCGAAATGTCGGAGGAATAGCGTTGAAGAATAAACAATTGAGACGTTGGTTATTGATTTTGGGTCCGCTTGTTGCGGCCGCTGTCATTTTATGGCCAACCGTTGATGCGTATTTATTGGAGCAGGAAGAAACTCAAGCCCTGCAACAAGCAATGCATGGCAAAGACAGCACTGCATTGAAAGCATTTGAAAATGCAAAAGGCGAGAGATTTCGTACTGCAAAGATGAATCGTGTAAAATTAGGACTCGATCTTCGTGGCGGTATGTATGTGATGATGGAAGTTGCGGTTGATACGCTCCTTCGTGAAACAGCAGCTCGTGAAACGCTCGATGAAACATTCGAATCTGTGATCAGAGCAACACATAAACAAGCTGAAACTTCCGGTGAAGATTATCTTGAAGTTTTTTATGCAAATTTTGATCGCATTGCTCGCCCCAAAGGGAAATCTCTCATTTCATATTTTGATGTCCCCGGCGTTCAAGATGTGACTGATGAAAAAGTCAAGCAGCGTTTGCGTGAAGATGTTGATGGTGCTATCGATCAAGCACTTGAAGTTATCCGTCAGCGTATCGACAAATTTGGTGTGAGTGAACCTAATATTACGAAGCAGGGATCACGCAGAATTGTCCTTGAATTGCCAGGTGTAAACAATGAAAAGGAAATGCGTCAATTGCTTTCCACCACCGCGCGTTTGGAATTCAAGCTTGTTCGTAATAATGCAGACATCGTAAAAGCACTTTATCGTATCGATGCCTATTTGGCGAAGTCTAATGGTGGCTCAGGGAAAACCGATTCAACCATTGCCGGTACAGATAGCACAGCAAAAGATAGCGTGAAAAAAGATTCAACTGCGGTTGCAGCGAAAGCTGATAAAAAGAAAAAAGACACATCTGCAGTTGCAGCTGACACTTCAAAAAAAGATTCTTCAAAGACAGCTTCTGCTGATTCTGCCGATCCATATAAAGGACTCAAGGATCAAGAGAAAGCGAAGCGTTATCAGAAAGATCATCAGCTTACAACACTTCTTCAAATATTTCCTTTAGATCAGGAAGGACGCTTCATCAGCAAAGATGGCAATCCATCCTATTTCTATAATGAAAGTCAAGTGCCTGAAGCAGAATATGTGATGTATATCCCTTCGAAGATTTATACAAAATTGATGTCAATTCTTGACAGACCTGATGTGAAGAAACTCATCCCTGCTGATTTGCAACTTCTTCGCTCAGCAAAACCTGAATTTGTTTCAAAGGATTTGAAAGACACAACATTTGCAATGTGGTGTGTTCTTCGCAATGCAGAATTGACAGGTGAATATGTTACCGATGCACGCGCTTCATCTGATCCAATGACAAATCTTCCTGTTGTTATGATGGAGATGGATCAAGAAGGTGCAGAAAAGTGGGCTGATGTCACCGGCAAAAACATCAAAAAGAAAGTTGCTATTGTATTGGACGATCAAGTCTATTCAGCACCAGTTGTTCAAAACAAAATTGCCGGTGGTAGTTCGCAAATCACCGGAATGGATAGTCCTGAAGAAGCACGCCTTCTTGAAATCGTACTGAAAGCAGGTGCATTGAAAGCTCCTGTCAAAATAGTTGAAGAACGCGTTGTTGGTCCTTCACTTGGTGAAGATTCAATCCGTCGCGGTCTCATGGCCAGCGGTATAGCATTTATGCTTGTCGTCTTATTCATGGGATTATATTATGCAACTGCTGGTATGGTTGCAAATATCGCCGTGATTTTAAACGTATTGCTGATTCTTGCCATCATGACGCCACTTGTTATTTCAGGAGGCGGTACACTTACATTGCCCGGTATCGCTGGTATCATTCTTACCATCGGTATGGCAGTGGATGCAAATATTCTTGTGTTTGAGCGTATTCGCGAAGAGATTTCAAAAGGACGCGCATTCAGAAGCGCAGTTGATGAAGGATTCCGCTTGGCATTATCTGCGATTATCGATTCCAATGTCACAACATTCCTCACCGGTTTGATTTTGTTCTTATTGGGAACAGGTCCGGTTCAAGGTTTTGCTTTGACATTGATGATTGGTATCATGACAACTCTCTTCACTGCAATTATCGTATCAAGAGCCATGATTGAATTAATGATGGCAAATGGCAAATCAGTCAATTTTGGTCAACCATCTACAATGGCTTAAGGATTCGGAGAAAACGATGCAATTATTTTCAAAAACAAATATTGATTTTTTGAGTAAGCGTGGCACATTGGTGTGGCTTTCTCTCGTATTGAATGTCATCGGAATTGTTGCTCCATTCGCACTAGGTTTGCGTTTTGGAATCGACTTTGCCGGTGGAACAGAAATCGCTGTGCAATTGAATGCTGAAAACAAAGTAGCTGAAATTCGCGAAGCAGTTGACAAAGCAAAAATGGTTGGTGCAGAAATAAAGTCTTATGGTGCTGCTAATCAATATCTGATTCGCATTCCTGCCACATCTTATTCTCAAGATCCAACAAGCGCAGTTGTTGCAGCAATCAAATCTGCAATACCAGGTGAGAATGTCAATTTGCTTAAGAAAGATTCGATCGGACCAAAAGTTGGTGAAGAATTACGAAGCAAAGCATTACTGGCAGTTATATTGGCTGTATTTGCAATTGGTATCTATATCGCATTCCGATTCGAATTTTTATATGGTGTCGGAGCCGCAATTGCATTGCTCCATGATGTACTTGTAACCCTCGCAATGGTGACCGTATTTAGCTCACTCGGAATCATTAATCTTGAAATCAATCAAGCGATGATAGCGGCATTTTTGACGGTGGTTGGTTTCTCGGTGAATGATACCGTGATTATCTTTGACCGCATCCGAGAAAATCGAGAATTGCATAAAGGAATGAATATCATCAAATTGATGAATATGAGTATCAATGAAACATTGTCTCGCACAGTGAATACTGTTATGACCGTTGTGCTAGTATTGTTCACACTAG
>RGCF01000211.1 GCA_009919265.1 Bacteroidota bacterium
ACCCCTTTAAATCGTTCCGTAACCACTCTATAAACTCGTTTGATTGCTGTTGGGGTATCTGTAGACCCTCCGGGAAAGAAGACACCACAATTTGAATTTTGGCCATGCACTTGGATAACTTTTCCTTGATCAGTTTTCTAGCCAATGGAAAGTCACCATATTCAGCCCAAGGGATGCAACAATATATCTGTTTGTTCATAACCCATATAACTAGTGTTATTTGGAGTCACAAAATTCAAACTCGTCATTAAACATAGAATATAATACAATGGTAGTTGGTATGGAAAATACCGCAGGTAGAACACCAATTATATTAATGAATGGTAAAACAGTAAATTCAATAGAAGAATTATCATTAAAAAATATGGAAATTACTTTACATATAGATACACTCGGAATATTTTTTCATAAAAAAGTATTTGGTATTAAATGGAATATTAAAAAGGTAATATGTAATTCATGTATAACAGAAATAGACACAGATAAATTAGATATTGAAAATCAATGGATAAAGGATATAGATGAGTTTGAAGAATTAGTAGAACAAGATTGCATAAAACGTAAAGAATATTTGGTTAAAACGCAGAATTTACTGAAAGAAATTAGAGAAATTCCAGAAGTTAATAAAACATGGAATGAAAAATGTGAAATTTTATCAAAAATGATTTCCAATTATAAAAGTCTATGAAAATTTATCTACGTAAGAATATAGATTAGAATAAAGATGGCTAAGATGAACCCAATAGTCCCATTTGCTATACTTGTAATTGTTGTATTACTTGGCTTTCTCTTTATGAGTGGAAATTCTAAAGCACAATTCAATAACAGTGAAGGCTTTGATGCCGAACTAGTACCTTTCAATATGAAACAACGTAAAGATACAAGTGTTGCTGCTATAGCACCAGCTAACCCCAGTGTTGCCGCAGGTGGTGTTGGTCAATATAACCCATCTGACCCATACGGTAATGAAGAATATAATCCAGTTGTAAGCGGCGGTTCTGCTCCATCTCAATCTTGTTTTCCACGTGACCGTTTAACTGCAACTGACTTATTACCAAAAGACGCTGCTAATAGCCGTTGGGCACAAATGAACCCATCCGGACAAGGTGATGTTAGTGACCAAAATTTCTTAACCGCTGGCTACCATATTGGTATCAATACCACTGGTTCTAGCAAGAAGAACGGCAATCTTCAACTCCGTTCTGACCCACCTGTTCCTAAAGTCGCCGTTTCACCATGGAATATCTCCAGCTATGAAAGTACCGATGCTGGTGGTCGCAAACCATTTGAAATCGGTGGCGAACCTTGAACATATTCCCATGCAGGTAATAAATTATGTATCCTTTTTTCACATTCTTTATCATATAGAACGTATCTCTTGTTTTTATATATCAACTTATATCTCTCATTTTCCATTATCCACCAATTTTCTTTAAATTGTTTATCCGGTATTTGACCACTGAAAATATCTTTAAATATCTTTTCCGTATTCCATAATTTTCCATTTATCGTTCCATTTATATTCATCAATCTATCATTTATTATCTTACAATTATTAATTTTTTCCCTTAAATAACACACAAATGATAATCTAAATCCGTCTTTTGATACTATTTTAATAGGATTATTACAATGATATTCATGGACATTTAATGCTAAATAATCACCGGTTTCAAGTTTGATTGCTATCTTATATTCTGGTATCAATATCTCTCCTCCTTCTATCCCTTCACTTATAGCCACAATATTACCAAAACCTTTATTATAATCACCTGTATCTTTATGTAATGCTGTACGAAAATTATAATTTATTGTCACTGTACTAAACGCCGTAAAATTCCCGTTATATTTTATAATATAATCGCCAGATTTTAAACATTCTTCATACTGTTTTTGGTAACAATTATTAACATATGTTTTATAACATTCATTAATAGCATTAATAAATTCTAAACCTTCATTATATTTATCAAAATACTCACGAGAATAAGCTGATAATCTACATGGTCTTTTATGATTAGGTGAATCTAAATAACCTATTATACCAGAATTGGATGGAATACCTTTTTCATAATGTTTATCTTTATGCCTATTAGAACTCATACCAGCAGCATAACCTCTATTTGTACTAACAGTTTGTCCAACTTTTAAATAACATTGTACAGCTAAATCACATAAGTTTTTTGAAATAACATTTTTAACTAATATACATAATAAATTATAATCTTCATCATATACTGTTGTGTCTTTATCTAAATATATCCAACTCTCATCTGATGAATAAAAATTACCTTCTATTAAATTTATATTATTCTTTTTAACAATTATATTTTTCATATAACACAAGCTATTTAAGGGTTATAAATTAAAGATAAAGTAACGCATACATATGCTTACTGAGTCACATAAATTATTATTAACATCATTGACAGCATATTATAAAGACCATCCTGAACACGGTAATATATTAAAAAACATAATAAATGGAGAATCTAAGTTATCATTAAGAGTATTAGATTGGTTTGTAACCCATTATGCTAAAAAACAGAAGATTATTTATTTTATAGATGACACTAAAAATGAGTTTAATATGAGTCATACACATCAAAATATGCGTAAGTTCAATGTATATTTAGAATACAGAGCGCAATTACAAAGTTATACTAAAATGTTTTTTGATTCATTTAGAAGACATGAAAGAATAACATTTATACTATCAACTGAACCGATGGTAACAATCGAGACAACAGTAGGACAACTCAATTTCTTTAGATGGGCATGTAAAAATTATGTATTGGATTATATCTTAAATAATTTAAAGACAATAGAAGAAAGTATGGCAAATTATCAAAAAAGCATGAAGAATGGTAATGTAAATTTAAATAATACTGAAGTAAATACACCAAAACATTTTAGTGGTTCAATATTTGTAACATTTGATTAAGTGCGTTTATTTTTGAAAATATTATGTATGTAGGGTGATTAATGGAAGCCTACATACATACATACATTCGTGATTATAAATATTGGTTAAAGAATTACTATATTTATATATTTGATTTAGATGAGAAATTAACAATATCTTTTATACCTTATGGTAAAGAATCTATAATTGATACTTTAAAAGATTTATATTTAAAACTTGGCGTTGAAATTGAATTTAGTATCTTGTATGATAATGATACTACATATGAATCTAATAAACAAATAGGTATTAGTGATAATACAAAAGCATATTTAATTGATAATATGAAAGTATTATTTGATGATGAAGACTATAAAAAAATAAACATAAATAGACTCAAAAATAAATTAAGAACAATGATAGATTTTGAAAAGTTGATTAAAGATTCAAATAAATATAGTCACCAAATATCATCAAAATCAATTGAAAATTTTAATAAAAATCCTGAACAAAAACCAGTAAATAAAATTGAACCAGAACCATATGATAATGTATTTTATTATCAGAATGCAGATATAAATAATAATGAAGGATTACAGAATGTATGTTTATATGAAAATCTAGTTAATACAAATACTGATAAACGAGTCATTTTATTCAATAACATCTACAATATTTCAATTGTTCTTAATGAAGATTTCTTTAATATTAAACCTGAAGAATTTTGCAATATATTTACAGAATGGGTTTATATAGATAGTATTGAAAATAATGAGAAATATTATAATGATTTATATGATAGATTTAATCTAAAAACTTTTGATTCTTATTTTGCTATTATAGAGAAGTTTACTACATTTTTAGATTATAATGATATTAATGTACATAGAGTAAAAGATAATACAACTATAAGCAAAGTAGATTCTAATGTAATAAAGAAATTAATATCAAGTAAATATAAAATTACTACAAATGAAAGTAATAAGATAAAATCATTAGCATTGATAGAAGAAGTAATGAATTTATTAAGAACAAATAATTATGTATGTGCAAAGTCATCATTACCTGTAATGTTTTTACAGTGTGGATTAAAAAAAAAGAGATATAGTGATGGAATTTATTATTATGGATTAGAAGAAATCATGAAATGTTAAATTTGCGTCTAAAAAGTAAAAATAAATTTGTAGTTACAAAATGGAAATACTGATGATAGCTCAATTGGCAGAGCTTTGGATTGTAGTAGTAAGACGATATTTATAGTCCTCCAATGGTTATCGGTTCAAGTCCGGTTCATCAGATTTCCCTATTTATTTTTATAGCATATAGTAAATGATTTATAAATTACATATAGCCATATTAAATTAGATGACCAGCACCACATTGAACCAAATGAATTCGTTGTAACATAGAAATATAAAGACATAATTAAAGTACCTATAATAATTATTGTAATATATCTATAATCCATATTATCTTTGCTTCTTATCATTAATGGTAATAATATTGCTACAAACCATGTAATCCATAATAATATAGAAGGAAGTGTTATAAAGTTTGGTAACCATCGCCATTCTAAATGTTTATTTTTAGCTATTGTAGTAATAAAATTGTGTTTATAAAATGTTATATTTAGTCCAATAATAATTGAATACCATGCGAATAATATATTTTTTAACATTCCTGAATTTAACATATTTATAGTAGCATATGGTTCTAATATGATAACAATAAAACCTATAATAGACCATAGTCTATTCATATTTTTATTATCAAAATTACTCCAAAGCATGTATTCAATAAATTGTATAAATGAGAATAAAGCGCCTAATAATAAAAATTTTCTATCAAAATTATTTATATAACCTATAATAAGTCCAAATAAAGCAAAAATATAAGTATTTAATGAAACAGAAGCGTTCCAACACATTATAATATAATTATAATATAAAATGTCATCACCAAGAAAAATAAGAAAAAGATTTGAAAATTTGCCTTCTGAAATTAAGGAAGAAGTATTAAAGAAAATTCCTTTAAAAGATTTAATTGATATATTTTATGATATTACAAAAGAAATAAATAAAACTACATCAGAAGATAAAAATAAATTAATATTAGAGGCACAGTTTTATCTTAGAA
>RGCF01000212.1 GCA_009919265.1 Bacteroidota bacterium
CTCACGGATGGCACGATCAGCACCAGCCATCAAGAGACCTTTGCGATCCCTGGCTGATGTGAATTGTTCAATCTGATTCATTCTCTGAGATAAAGATGGATCCTCTTGTAATTGTATATTTAATACATCATAAGCCAAAGAGTATGATACGACATATTGAAGGTATGTCTGACTTTGTAAATATCGACGAATATATTGAATCCATTACGGATTTATATGTAGAGGGTCATGATTCAACGATTGGGCGATATATCCATATAATACCAAATATGGATGTCAATAAAGACATAAATGGAAATCCATTATCTGATGGTATTATGGATATATCCCAAATTGCGGTATATGATATGAACGGTAATAATATAGCTTTGAATAAGCCAGTCTATGCCTCGCAGCCAGAACCTAATAGTGCCTCTGCCAGTAGTATTGTAGATGGAAAATTATATTCAAAAACCGTTGGGTTTAAAGGAAAAGATTACATTCAAATTGATCTCGGTGATGTATATCAAATTTCGAGTATAAAATATATCGGTATATCAAATGCATCGTTATCTGCGGATAGAAAGAGACTGTTAGAAGGTAGAATTCGAGGATTAGTTATTCAGGTTTTGCTATCTGTGAATCCAAATGTAGAAGTATATAAAAGTATTTTACCAACGAGTGATGTAGAACAACTCGTTGTATGCCCCAATTCCTTTAATCTAGAAGTGGATTCTTCGGATCCATCCGTATCTCCAAAAAATCCAAATCTAATCATGTTTAATTATGCCGAAAAAGAGGTTTTTTCTATTAAAACACCGATTCCACGTATGGCAGCGGAGATGTTGTGTAACAGTATGGGAGCTACATTAGCCACAAGTAAGCAGCTGGAAAATGCGCGAAAAAATGGCGCCGAATGGTGTGAACCTGGTTGGGTTCAAGATTCTAATACGACTACGTATTATCCACTACAGAAATCCATAGCATCTTGTAATGGAACTACCGGTATAAATCCCGCAAAAATAACATCGCCAAATGAAATGGCGAACGTAAATTGTTATGGTGTAAAACCCTCCAAGGAATACAATATCAATATCCAGCCCTTTCAAATAAATGGCGATTTGAGCATGTATGATCGTGGAATAAATACCGTGAAACCATATTTTGGTGATGTAACTGTTAAAGTGCCAGATATTCGGTATCTAAATCAATATGTAGAATATAATTATTTACCAATTACTGCATTACCAAGTGAATGGTGGTTTATATATGTACTCCCTCCTGATACATCTGGAAGTGGTAGCACGGATACACTATTTACACCACTCGAAGATCCATTGCGTAATCCATTTTATGAAATATTATTGCGAGGATCTCCATTAAATTTTTTATATGAAATAAACGATTCGAAAGTAAATAATGATCCCTCTCATAGACTAAAAGTGGATATTAAAGTATTCGGAGACGCGTCTACCAAAGCCATAAATGATATGAACACAAGCTTAGATATAACTAGCCGACTTTATTTGGGTTCTTTAAATGATGTGGATAAGTTTGTAAATATTAAATATGACGAAGTTTCTAAACTTTCGAACTGTTTTAATGCGGATTGTTATGCAGCCAATAATGGAGATTTAAAACCGGCGTTATGTCCATCTGGTGTGTCGAAAGCAACATGCGACGCAGCCTTATTGAATCATTTTAATACGTATGGTAAAAATGAAGGTAGGAATTCTTGTTGCCCACTTAATTTTGAAAAAACGGCATATATGCGTAGTAAAACTGGGTATGTTCCTGGATATACCAATTCAGCTGGAAAGTTGGTAACACCTGCAACAACGCGTTTCTGTAAATCCGAACTAGTAATGAAACTGAATGTAACAAGCCAAGAATATCAAAGCGCAAAGGCATCTGATATTGATATTGGATTTAATACAAATTTTTGTTCCACGCCGATAACAACGGATATTCTTGGATTGATTCCAGATCCTAGCCGAAATTTCTTGATTAATTGGATATATAATAGAACAAAACGATATATTAAACATTTTGATGGGCTGAAATTAAATGATATGGGAGAAGCATATGATGTTACGTCAACGGCGAGCCCAAAACGACAGCTAACCACTGATGAAATAACAAAAGCAAAGGCATATCTACAAAGAAAATTAGATTCTATAGTAGAATTAAAACCTACAGTGAATGGGAAACCTCTTGATATAGATGTTTTAAACAAATTTACATTGGACTCTATTGCCCAGGCATTTTATGAAACGATGGGTGGAGCATATATTATGAGTATGATATATGATGTATTTACAATAGGAGGGACTATTCTTGACATACGATTTGATATGACAAAACACGGTGATACATCCGATATTCAATCTCAAATAGCAAAGGTGAAGGCTGATTATTTTACTATACGCAAATCAAACGTAAGCCAAGATATTCTCGATACTGCAAAAATAACCTATGAAAACAAACTCGCGGATCTTCAAGGGAAAGCAACTGAAAAGGTAAACCCTCCCATTTTAGGTATGCTAGGGCGATTTTTCTATACGTATGATATAAATACTGACATATTTATAATTACAGGACTAATATTAGATAAAAGAGCAGTTACTTCGTTTATCCCTGAACTGAATGGTGGTATTTATACTGCCATAGGATCGGAACCAGGCATGCTAAACTATTCACCCATTATTAAATATACAATGAATATTCCAGAACCCCTTGATTGTTCAGATGAAACAACACTTCGTCGTATCATGGAAGATTATGTATACGCGAGTGAAAATGAATTAGCTAAAACACTCTTAACATCTTCACCTAGTGTTGATACACAAAAGGGGAGAATTCATATAAAACAAATTATTGGATCCGCGCAAGTTTCAAAAACACAATGTGCAATCACATGGAAAGAAACATTATGGGATGAAGATGCTAGCATAGAAGTATCCAAGGATACAACAAATATAGTTCGTAATGCCATATTTACTTATAGCAATGCGCAGGATGATTGGTATTCCTCCACTATTGCCTTGAATACAGATGGATTTAAATTCCTAGAAAAGAATCTAGTGCCAGAATGCAAATTTGACCCAGCTCAGTTTCAGAAAACAGTGAGTCCCCAAATAGATACATTAAATCCAGTGGCAGATGCGGCCCAGATTAAAAACTACTTCATAGGGAATGCATTCAATAATGCATTGGCAGGATATCCATGTAATGATCGAATACCTTTATATAAATTTAACGCGATGGACTATATTTATGTTCCCACAAATAGTGATTTAAATAGAACGTTTAATTCAGGCGACTTGATTGATACAAAGGGTATTATTGATCACTACCGATTATATGGATTAAATGAAAATCGTGTTATACGCGCGGCACAAACAATCTCACCCTTTTCTGCAGATAAAATAATAAATATCCAGCAACCAATACCAAAGAATGGGGATTTAGATAATGCGTCTGGTGTATGCCCTACGACATCCTGTGATGATTTATCCGTTCTATACAGTATAGTGGATGAATATAATAATGATGCTACCGTGCCAGGAACTATTATGCTAGTTACAAAAGCAAATACGGCAAATCCCAATCAATGTGATCTGGAAGTGAACATAAATTACGATGTTCAATCGGTAAATGCAGCTGGATCCCTAGTTACAAAGGGATCGTTTACATATGATAGCACAGGGAAGGAAATTCCTGCTGCCAAGCCTCCTCCCACTGGTACTGTGAATGGTGAAAAAATAGCAGTGGCTGTGCGTATGGATATAAAGACATGTAAGATTACATATAATGGGGCAGATGGACCTGGTTCAGGAACAACTATAATGCCAAATACACCTGCTCTATATAAACCACTTGAATATGCCGCGGAAATTGTGTCGTCTATAATGACTCCTGTCACAGGGGCAGTCAATATAATAGGTGACGCGGTATCCACTGCGATGCAAGGCGCCACATCCCTTTTTTCAACATATAGAACGAATACATTTGCCAGTGTAGGAGGGATAGCTACTCTTGGGGACTGCCCAACAGCTAAATGTAGCGACACTACGAATCTTAATGCAATGATAGACTTTTATAAGACGTTGGCGCCACCCGATACCCAGCTAAATACCATTCTACGTGTGGGAACACTCGATAGTTCTACGTGTGATATTACATTCCAGGAAGATACACTTATACCAGGAGTGGCAGGAAAACGTTCTATCAATCTTTCGAAAACATCTGCGTTAAGATTTAAAATGGTGGCTGGCGATGCGCCATGCACATTTAAAGTTAAATCGGCCAGCGCGTTGTTTCCTGCAGGGCCAGAGGATGTCTTCAATATGAATACACAGTTAAATACCTCGGCATGTGAGGAAGTCTTTTATATAGACGAAAAAGTTGAACAAAAGGAAATGAAGAATGTATGTAGTTCCTATAAAGCAGCGGTGGCTACAAAGGCACAATTACTTTCCGCGCAATTGGGAGGAGCGGATTGGTGCGCATCTGGATGGGTCGCAGATATATCAGGTATGGCATTTAGTCCTACAAAACAGGGAGCGGGATTTGGATGTTCACCTGGCACAAGCGGTAGTGGTAGTGGTAGCGGTAGCGGTAGCGGTAGTGGTATTATCAAACCCATTACAACGGGCCTTCTTAGTTCTAAACCTAGCTTGGCAGGCGTCCATTGTTATGGCACAAAGCTAAATAAAATACTACCAATTGATACGAGAAATCCGTGTCCAGATCCAGTAAATGTTTCTGTTTTTTTTAATGATAACACAGCAATACCCAGCACTCCTGAAATACCAATTCCCTTCATACAAAAGGGAGCGCAATGTATTCAACAATGTCCATCCGACTGGAATACGCACGCATATGGCTGCTGGAAATCAAATGTGGAGAATATAATTCTCAAAACGAGTGATTTAAAAACGGCCAGTCTTCCTCCAAATATATGCCCGCCAGCCGAAACAGTGGAAACTTACTATGACGGGCCGAATAATCCAATACCCACCACCAAAATAGAATATACGTTTACGGGATCTGAATGTG
>RGCF01000213.1 GCA_009919265.1 Bacteroidota bacterium
AAGTTATTTATATGTATTTACTAAAATATGGAACTCAATATTAACGTATATCAAGCAATCTAGGGGGAACGTCACCCCGCAAAAAATATTCCGCGAATTCATATTTGATTTATTCAACACATATGTACAGCAATATGATTTACAAAAACCAGAAGATCCGCAACAAATAGCTGTAGACATGAATGAGAAAATAGATATAGCATTTAATGACTTTACATACCTAATTGGTGATTTACATTTATCAGACGGCATTGTTAAAGATCCCATAAAAATGCTAGATTATAAGCCTCCACCCAAATCATATACTATGAATGTATTTCAAATGCTAAACATTAATATTGATGATATTAGAACATTTGTAAATAGTATGACTAAGAAAACGGGAGATTCGCCCTCATCAAAACCAGAATATTCGCATCCTAGTTCTTATCCTACATTAACACTTACATCTATGCCAGCTAACCAGGTGCTCGGTATATAACTCGAATTCTAACAAAATATCCCATATTACTAGAGATACCCATACCAAATGAGCCCCCCTAATATGACACTCAAAGCCAAATATGCTTTTTACTCAACTCTTATTTTTTTTCTAATCGCCAATCCTGAGACCTATAAGATGACACAAAAGGTCTTAGGATGGTTATTCATGGTAGCTGACGGCGGTGGATGCCCTACCGCCCCTGGATTCTTTCTACACACTACCATATTTTTCTTTGTTCTTTGGGGCGTTATGTTGTTCCCGAGAGATTCCTAACGTGACCGAGCCCCTCGAAATGTGTTTACGTTCAGCACAACATCATACATGGCCTTCTCTGCTGTCGCCACTGCGACGTCAAAAGAAGTCCCTTTCATCATCTCATTTACGCAAACTGCCGCAGCTACCGCTTTATGCCCCTCTGTAAGCATTGGGTCCGAAAAAGGTAACTCTACACTGTGCCACTTGCCTTTCCGAAATACGAGCATCTGGGTGGATTCCTATAGAATAGAGATCTAGTGGCTTAGGCCTTAAAAATTGACTCACCTTTGCCATATAGTATATGTATAGCCATGATATCCTTTCTTCTTGGTCTCTTTGTGACAACGCCTACCATTCGTGATTGTGCCCCTGGAACTTCCCTCTTTCTAGTGAATTCGGTGAGCTTGAATCCTAGCACACCAATGCCCGGTGAAAAAGTGTCCCTCCATCTGGAGTATACTGTTCCTACAGGCTATGTTACAACGGCGGGACAAGCCAAATACGAGATCACATACAATTTCATCCCACTCACGCCAACTGTAGAACCTCTCTGCCAGAACATCCCGTGCCCCCTGGGCGCAGGCAGCTATACCAATAATACAGTAAGCGAATGGCCTACGGGACTATCAGGCACATTAAAAACAAAGATCACATGGATGGATATTATGGGGGTCGAACTACTATGTCTTCAAATGGACGCCAAGTTCTAGCATGCGTCGTCCTCCCGTATAAAAAGTCGCCTATTTCTCTAGATACACATGAGCTGGAAAGTCCTCTTAATTTCCCTGGTCGTTGTTGCAATCCTGGGCCTCGTTGCAATGTATTCCCTTGGCATTTCCTATGGCCGTGGAATCCAGGGATTCCAGAATCAGGCGAGTTCCGCCCCGGCAACGAATACATTCACCATGTATTATGCCGACTGGTGTCCTCATTGCCAGTCCGTGAAGCCCGAATTCACTGAATTTTCTAATAGGGGCGCCATTGACGTGGGTGGCAAGTCGTGCACGATTCGCATGATTGATGCCGCCAAGAATCCCGAAGCTGCAAAGGATAAGCCCGTGAAGGGATTTCCCACATTTCTCCTGGAGACAACCGATGGGAAGATTGTAGAGTATCAGGGCGAGCGCAACACGGATGGATGGCTCGCTTTTATTAACAGCAAGCTGGGCGGTGGTATATAGACCCGAGTGATACAGCTTACTATTTAATTTAATTACACTACAATTAAATTAAATAATAATCAATATAATTGTAACCGGTATGCATTACATCTCACTCTTGCGCTTACTAGCCGCACGCATAGCATCCCCCAGCTTCACATTAGGGTTCTTCCTCTTCATCTCCGAATAAATCTTCTTCACAAAAGATGTCCATGGAGACATCTTCTTCCCTGCCTTGCGCGTTCCCTTTCTCCTAGATGCCTTGCGAGTCGCCATTTGTATTCTACTTAGCTGATTGAAAATCTTCTCACAGGCCGAGGACCCGGGTGTATCTTTAAGAATTTTTCCGCGCCACGTCGCCCCGCTTCCATAATAGCGATCTTTTCATCTTGGCTCGCCTCAAAATGAATGACATTCACATCACCGCAGTCAATATACATAATATTCTGTATCCAGTCCCGCTGTAATTCTTTCCCAATTTCATAATCAAGTGAATAATATAGCTGATACAGGAAATGGTGTAAGGTTTGTATAGTATCACGCTGTTTATGAGAATCGCTGAAAGCGATGGAAAGCGTGTGGCGACGTTGATCATCATTGAGTATTTTGAAGGGGGATGGGTAATAGATTCCACCATCTGCAAAGAGATGATTGCTAACGGGTTCTCGCACCGGAGAAAAGTAAATCGGAATAGACATCGATGCTCGGACAGCTAATACAACTTCCGTGCCAGGACTACATCCCGCACTAAATTCATGCGGGCGACATGTATTCAGATTCATAGCGATCACGCGAAGGGCGGGGCCTAAGTTGAGTTCCTCAAGCTCTTTGAATGTCATTGTATCGGGGAGTCTTTTTGCATGTAAAATAGCTCGTAAGAATTTGTCCAAATTCGCGCCCGTGTCAAGTCCAAATGTTTCCGGAAATTCAAGCATTGTTACAGGATCTAAATCGCGAATGAGCCCGAAATTTAGGAGAGACGTAATCATCCGGAGTTCTGACAGCGAAGTTCCGATACAAAGACAAAAGGCCACGAGTGCCCCTGCGCTGATTCCTATATATTCACGCAAGGCCTTTAAAAGACCTCGCTCGGATAAGACCTCCAGAGCTCCAATGTGTGCTATCCCCTTGAGCCCACCCCCACTCAGTGTAATACGATAGGGGGGTATCAACATTTCTATACGAAAGCATTCTATACGCGATTGAAACACGCATAGAGAACAGCTCCCAGCGAAAGCGTCGTGATTCCTTCTACAAGTGGCACAACGCCTTTTGTAATCTGGGCTTGCGTAGTAGCCGCGCTCACCAGTAAAAGTGTAATAGTCAATAAAATATCTGATATATTCACCATGAAAAATACATTATTTACGAGGATTCCAAGCGTGGCTATAAGGAAAGTGGTAACTACCGACACCCATGGAACCTTGTTTTCATTGAGTTGGCTGAGAATAGGTATCTCTTTGCCGAGAGAAAACATGTAGCGTGATGTGGCGAGAAAGTTGATAAAGCTTGTAGAGACCATGAGGAGAATACTTAGGAGGCCAACCACTTCCCCAGCATATTTTCCGAGGGCTACCCCTATAATGTCCGCCACTATATTTCTATCCTCCCCATACACCTTTTTACTTGCGAACATGACTAAAAAAGAGAAGCATACACCCGCTGTAAGAATCGTGGATATCGCATTGGAAGCATAAAAAGAGCGAGCAATGTCCTTGTCGGGATCCATTGCTTCTTCTGAAAATTTTATTAGGGCGTCAAAGCCAGCCAGAATAAAGTAAAAATATATGAATGACTTTGTGAAATCGGGAGCATCTACGACGATGGGTTGTATATCACTCATTTGAGTGAATTTAAATATACCTATACTGGATGCGAGAGCCATAAGGGCTATAATTGTATAGGAAAAGGCATTCATAGCAACTTTATTCATATCAATGCCTTGGAGGGAAAAGACGCTCATCATACTTAAAAGAAGAATGGCGAAGCTTACCTGACCGGGCCAAGAACCGCTTGGAAACAGGAGTTTCGCGCAAATTATAAGAATTGTGCTGACACATATAATATTAAACGCAATGATTGAGATCTCGGATATTTTGGATGTGATTGGGCCAAATTGTTGCGCAATCATATCAGATTCAGACGTATTTGTTCGGAATGTCGTATAGGCTTCTTGATAGACACGTGAAAGGCCCTGAAAAAGGAGGGCAGAGGCTCCTAATGCGAGAGGGAACTCTGCTCCTCCTGCTAGAATACCATTGCCTATTAAATTAAATCCACCGGATCCTATGATTGTGCCGACCCCGAAGAGAAGAAGATCATTGAAGCTGAGAGATCTTTTGAGCTGATCGGCCATTCCTATCGCTTATTATTTAATTTAATTGTATCGCGCAATTAATTATGAAGCGGTATTCTCTGAAAGTGGAGAACCCCATTCAAGGCGGCATATAGGCGTTTATAGAAACTCTCCATCTATCAAGGATATGTCCGGGGAAGCGCCCAAGTTAGAACCTCGCCAATTGTTTGAAACACGTGTGAAGCGAGATTCTGCAAAGCTCCGAGCTTATAACCAGATTTTGACACAGATCCAGAATCGTATTAAAATGACGGCGGCTCTTCCAGGAAATCCGAATTATTTGCTTTATACTGTGCCGCCTTTTATATTGGGGCTTCCTGCAATTGATCATCAAGATTGTATCGTCTATATTGTTCATCAATTGCGAACGGGGGGGTTTGAAGTGCGGTATACGTATCCGAGTTTACTGTATATATCTTGGAAACACTATGAGCAGGAATATATGCGCGAACAGAATCCTATTACCCAGGCGATGAAGCCAGCTGCCACCACGAGTAAAAAGGGTTTGACGGGGAAAAGAGGTATGGGTACTAGCACAGGATCGGGGCAAAAAGTGACGTTTGCCCCAGATCTCTCGCGGATTGGAGGAGCTGCCGCTACCCCGCGGTCGGCTGCGGAATATAAGCCGCCAGATTCGTTTTTGGAGGGAATTCAGCGGCCTGTAAAACCGCCACCTGGAAATCCTACGGAAAGTGTCTTAGCACAGTTATGGAAATTCTAAAAATAAATTCTAGCTCCCGGTTAACTGTGAATCTTCGCAGGAAGATTGAACCACTATTTCAAA
>RGCF01000214.1 GCA_009919265.1 Bacteroidota bacterium
TTATAGATGTGTATTTAACATAACATTCAATAAAAGTCATACATAAAGAATATATATCAAACTTTTCACCATATTTATTATCATTATATTCATTTAATAATTCGGAATAAGGTTTGGTAAAACATAGTTTTGCATAACTGGTTAAATCATTAACAAAATCTGGATATACATTTTCTATATTAGCAACACCAAACCAATTAAATCCAGATAATAAATGATGACAAGCAGTCATATAATCATATGGAAAATTAGCTCTTAAAGACATATATTTACGTATATAAAGAAAGAACATTTCAGGTGGCCACCACATATAAGCATCTCTACTAGCAGTTTTAGGCAAATCTTTAATTTTCATTAACATACCATAATCAGCAAATACTATTTTTTTAGTATCAAGATTATATAAAATATTTGGTCCTTTAATATCTTTATGACAGTAACCAGCTTTTATCATAACATCTAATCCTTTAAAGAGTTCATAAAAAGCAGGAATTAAATCATATAATTCAACAGTTTTCATAGCATTCTTTAATTCTAAACCACCAAATTCAGAAAGAAGTTGTTGATAATCCTTTTTAAAAGATTCTATATGACCACATTTATCTATTTTATCACTAAGAACAGCATTCTTAATATTTAATTTACAAACACCATAAAAAGGTAAAGAGAATTTACCCTTCGGGTCTATTTTCTTCATAATTTCGTAAGATTTACGTTCTTCTTTAATTTCTTCATCATCACTATAGACTTTACCAACCACATTTTCTTTTGGAAGTTTAGATGGTTTTCTATTACATTTAATAGGTGGTGCAAAAACACAACCATATGTACCAGATGCAATAAATTCACCTCCTTTTTTACCTGTCATTAATAAGAAGAAATATAAAAATAAATTTAACAATTAACAAATTTAGTCATAACAGGACTCATCATTCCATTATTATACATAAATCTATAATGGATATGACGATTTAATGTTTTTCCAATACCAACAGTATATTTAGATGGACAATTGAAACGAACTTGTGCTTTACCACCAAAAACAGTTGTAACACCTGCATTAGAGAAATCACCATAAGCCTTCATAGGATTGGATATAGTATTTTTAGAAGGCTTAGCACCCCAATAAACTACTTTAGTACCATCTTTAACATTAAAAGGAATACTAATATCAACATTAGAATTAATAGGGAAAGTAGTATCTTTAATAACAGATGAAGGTAATGCCATACGACCTAAAAATGGTAGATATGTATCACGTTGGAACATAAGCCATAAAGCAATTAAGAAAGCAATTAGTGCTAAAATCTTACAAATAAATGATTCTGAATCCATCATAATAGAAACAGCATTATATAAAGTGAATAAGAGTATAATAGTTATAAGAACAATATGTATATTCATGTATCTATCTATTTTTAATTTGCATATTTTTTTCTTTATAAAATCGAGACATATGTGGATCAGTATCATCAATTAATTCAGAAAATTTAACTTTATGTATTTTACCTTCTGTATCAGAATAATACACGGTATTCAGTATATATCCTTTCAAAGGAAGTCCTTCTTTTAATTGAAGAATACAATGAATACAAGGTTTAGAATTACCCAAAACTTCAGTACGTGAAGTACGTATCACTAATAAATCAACCTTTTTGGGTTTTTTATTACGTCGTAAAGTAGGTAATTTATTCATAGCATTAACTTCTGCATGAATACTTGATTTAACAATATTTGCACGATCTTTATATATATTCTCACCGTAATTAACGAGTGAGAATGGAACCTTTATGATTAAAAAAGGTTGCAGCGTGATTAGAGCCGCAGTTAAAATTGGAACAACGACGCTGGCACATCGAAAGAGCAAGAGAAGTCAATTGGTCATTAAGAAAAGCAGTGGTCATTTTTAATTAATAAACATTATAATTTCTTAAATAGTTTTCATTTTTTTCTTCTTATAAACCATAATAAACAATCCAATTTAGTGTTACTTTTATACAACTTACTAAATTCGTCAATTGTATATCTATTACCCATACTTTTATTACATGCAGAACATATAGGTCTTAAATTTTCTATATCAGTTTGACCACCTTTACTTTCTGGTATATTGTGTCCAACTTCAAAATTAAAAGGTGTAATTTTATTTGTACACCATTTAACCTTACATTTTGCAAAATATTTAAAATGATTATATGTATTCCACACCTGTTCTCTTAATGATTTTGGAATAGTAACTTTTTTTGCCATCATGTATCAATAATAATATATAATTCAAATCCTTAAATCTGAATAATTTCATAATTTTTATCAGTATCAGAATGAATGACATAGAATGAAGGTGTATGATACTTATGAATTAAATCATTATAATCAATATTAAATTTATCAGCAATAGCTTTCAGTAATACAAGATTTTGTTTTTTAATAATATTTTTAATAAATTCCTGTGTTTCTTTCATTAAACAAACTATTTAAAGATTAGTGAAAATAGTATTAATAAATACAAACTCATTTTTTATAGTTAATAAAAATGGATGAGTGGTATGAAGAAGAATACAGTGAGATAGAAGATGATGATGAAGATTTGAATGAAGACTATTATGAATCAGAATCTGAAGAAGAATATGATATAAATTATGATACTTTAGATATTTTTACCAAACCAAAAAAAATAGTATGGAAAGAAATATGTCTAAATGGTATTGAATTAATGGTATGTACAAATGGTAAATATAAATATAAAAATGCATTTGGATTATTCGATAAAGTATATGATGGAATACAACTACAAGGAACACCTTTTAAATACATATATGTAAA
The DNA here is from genome assembly GCA_009919265.1 of Bacteroidota bacterium. Lineage (GTDB taxonomy): Bacteria > Bacteroidota > Ignavibacteria > Kapaibacteriales > UBA961 > UBA961. The sequence goes on from RGCF01000214.1 coordinate 2,824, forward strand.
TGAAAAGAAGTATTTTATGCATGATTTAATATGGCAAACATTTTATGGTAGTCCTAAAGAAGGATATTTAGTAAGACATAAACATGAATATACTAAACTACGACCAAGGAAGGTATATTCAAATAATTTAGCAAACTTAGAAGTATATAAAGAAGTAATAGATGATAGAATTTTGCCAATAAATGATATAAGAGTTAAAACGAAAGATGAAGATAAAGAATGAAACGAGTATGGGGAAAGGTAAATAAACAATCAAATAAACGTATTAAAGAGTCTGCAGGAGAAAGTGATAGCGATGAAGATTTACCATCGATGCCATTAATAATTCAGAATAGTATAGCTGCATCACATTTATATCATGATTCAAATAATATATATTTTAACAATGATATAACTGATACATCGTGTTTTAGTTTATGTAAAGAACTACGTTCAGTTCATAATAAATTAAAATTAATAGCAGTTCATTTAAACATTGATGTAGAGATACCTATTTATTTACATTTAACAACTAATGGCGGTTCTATACATGCAGCATTTACTGTAATAGATTGTATTAAAAATTTAGGTAGACCTGTATATACTGTAATTGATGGTTATGTAGCATCAGCAGGAACTTTAATATCGTTAGCAGGAACAAAACGTTTAATAAGAAAAAACGCATATACATTGATACATCAACTGAGTTCAGGTGTATGGGGTAAAATGGCAGAAATAGAAGATAATTATAGTAATTTAAAGAAATTGACTGACCATTTAGTAGAATATTACCATACAAACACAAAGATATCACGAAAAAAACTAAAAGAATATTTATCAAAAGATATAGAATGGAATGCAGAAGAATCAGTTGCAAATGGCTTAGTAGAAAGTATATATGAAGAAGACAAAAAATGATAGTTATTTAAAGAGTTGTGTAATAATGTCTGGACCAAGTATTATTTTTCAAACAAATTTGTCATTTCAAATTATATGTTGTTTGTATGGAGAAAATATAGCGATTAATATTCTGTCTACATTAAAAAATGCTGATAAACATTTTGCCGAATACATGAATAAAAGTGCATATCATTACGCACATTTTCTAATAGCATATTGTGCTTACGAAACGAATAATCCTTCTTGGTTGGAAGATATAGATAATGTAGATGTAGTTAATGCAACAAGAATGGCATATAATTATGTCTATACAAATATTAAGAATGGAACGAGAAAAAATAATAGCAATGATGTTTAAAATAGGTTATTTGTTACTTGTCTTATTTGTACTGTATTTGATATACTATAGTTTTATGAAAATACCATTAGATTCAGATACAGCAGGACGTGTAACGAAAGCTAAACTTGATCCATTTTATTAATAATAAAACGATTGTATTTGACACCAATCATATCTATTTCAAATTTGTTATCTAAAAACTGTATTTCATTCATTTTTGTAATATATACATGTCGTGTTTTACCAAATTTCTCTATAATATCTTGTATATTTTCTAAAATATTTGTTATATCATCAAATATGAAATAATAGTAATATTCACTAATTGTATATAATTCTTCAATTAATATATCAGGCATAATAGTTTTCTTAAAGAAAATATCAGCAATAAGTAATTCTTCATGTGTATATTTATTAAAATCAATAATGATATTACGTCGAGAATAATTTGATATGGCAGTCATTTTTAGTAATTTCCAATTTTTCCAGGAATCGTCTTTTAATTTAAATAATTCAGGTATAAATGAATTGACATACTCACGTATGGCATCTGCCTTAAAATCCGAGATATCATCAATAATATTTATAAAAGGTATTTCGGTATTACGTAGTTCATAAGAATTTAATACTAAAAACATGTATAAACGTTCAATTAAACCGATATTTTTTACTTCATCATAAAACGATGAATTTACAAATTGTTTAAGTAATGTAGAATGTATAAAGAAACCTTGATTTAAACTTAAGTAACAATATGGTTCATCATTTTGTAATGTATTTAAAGCATTTTGATGAACAATTTTAGTAGAATAATTAGATATTTTAAATCCAAAGATATTATTGACTAGTGCCAGCCAATTTGAATCTTTATTATCAGAATTAGTAAAGAAAAGCCATCCATTTGGCGACACGCCATGCGGGGAAAGCACCCATTTTCC
>RGCF01000215.1 GCA_009919265.1 Bacteroidota bacterium
GTAGTCGTACTGGTCGAGGCGCTCAATTACACCTGGCTTGTCCTGGTTCTTGTAGATGAACTCTACCTGATCACGTCCAAACACAATGCCTGCACGATCAAGCTGGTTCTTAAGAGCACACTCGTCGCTGATCTTAGCAAATGTCGCGTCTAGAATACTAGAAAGAGTGCTATTTGTCTCGAACTGAATAGTCGTGCCGTGAGCCTCGTTCATGTTCAGCATTCCATTGTCGGTGCGCTCCTTGATGAAGGCAGCCTTCTCAGCCTCCGTCATGTCAGATACCGTGGTCATTCCATTCCAGATGCCCTTTGAGTGGATCTCGCTCCAGGGCGTGGTAACACGGATGTAGGGGCCGCCAACCGCATGCGTAAACACATTCACCGTAGTCTTCTCACTCAGAATGGACATTGCAGGCTTAGCACCGATACCAGAGACACCGCGACTAGTGTCAGTCGTATGGTTCTGCTGGTGGAGATCGAACATCGCATCAACCTGAGGCAGAATCATAGCAGCCCCATTATCGAAGAGGGACGTCTTGTCAGACTTCACCTCAGCAACAATTTTCTTCGTGAAATTTGCAGGGGTATGAACCTTCTCGAGGGAATCAAGGCTGTTTGCATAGAGCTCAAGAAGGCACTTTGCAGGAGTGAAACCGCGGCGAGTAAAGCCAGCAAGGTAACCCTTCTCGTTAATGGAACCAATGCTCTTAATCGTAGACATCATTGCTTGTGTGCATGCACTAGTGAAGTTGCCCGAATCAATTTTTTCAATTTTGAATCCTATTCTTGCACGCCACGTAACAGTGCACTAAAAAATGAATCATTGATTTGGCCTTCTAAAAGCATGCCAAATCACGGAGTTGAACTAATTGATGGAATTCCTGTTATCCTTAAGGGTTCAGATATGTTTGCATTTCAACCTGGTACACCTATAACAAATAATAAAATAAAGTTAGGTTCTTATAATACCACTACACATATTGCTAGTTGGGAGTATACAGAAGAGATGAAGAAATGGGTTGAAGAATTTCAGATAGGTCTATCACCTCGCTCTCGCAAGTAAAAGCCGGAAACCAACTTATAAAAATGAATTATTTTTCATTCATATGTTAGTATGGATAAGAGTATTCAAATGGAGAAGCACCATATTGAAGCATGGGGGCTCTGGTGGATTCAGTGGCAAAAACAAACGAAGGAACGTTTGCTGAAACATGGAAAGTCACCGCAAAAGTTCATTGATACGCACTTAGTTAGTGTCCAGGCTGAAAATCTTATCGGGAACACCACAACTGGCTCGGTTCTGTCGCCCAAGTAAATACTGCATGCGTTCATAACTTGACTTAAATATAGGATTACCGGTTGCATTGGATCCAAGGGTTCCTTTAGTAGCATCAGTTACCTGAGCTTTTTTTGCTTCGTATACCATATTGGCTGAATTCTGGTATGCAACCGAATTAAATATAATTTGACCGTATTGTTGTGTAGTACATTGGCATGTTCTTGAGTTAAATGTATTGGCAGACATATCTACTTATACTCTTATACTTTTACTACAGACTGATATAAAGCAGCATTTCCTGGATCATTTTGGGTTAATAAGAATTGCCCTTGTTTATAAAGCATTTGTTCACCCTCCTTAAAAACATAATAAGAAGCTGTAGTATTTCCAGTTTGTCTTTTTGTCTTTATAGCAATATTATAGTTATTAATACGTAAGAAGGTATTCTGAGCTAGACTATATTGTATCATTTGCTTATAGGTTAAGGCTTTCATATCACCCGCAATAAAACAAGGCATTCTCTATCTATGCTTGCGAGTTTTTCTTAGGGTTCTGCGCCTGGGAGAACCCTTGTATTTCTTCTTGCCACCAACTGCACTTACAGTCTTTTTTAGCTTTCTTGTATTTTGAGCTTGTATACCAGGTCCACTTACCATTGCAATACCGTGGAATTTTGGCCCATCTTCTTTTGGTGAATTCAGATGACTGATTATATTTGATAGTTTTCCCAGTATATATTTTTGTCTAGACTTGAATGGCAATTTTATCATCTTACTCGTGATATCCTTGAAATTTATTTTAAATTGCTTAGTTTCCATGGGATTTGGTGCATTGTGTCGGTTTGTAAAGGGTATATCTCCTTCGCGCATATTTACAGTCTGTAGAGCTACATTGTGAGAAACAATTCTAACACATTCCTTGAACTCGCGGTTCTTTATTAATGTATCTTCTGGATCCCAATCACCATTTGGTAAAGCGTAGAATGGCAGAACTAGTAACGAATCGAAATTATTATTTACCAAATGTACTGAGGAACATACTAATCTAGCAAGGGCGTCATAATACATATAATCTGTGCAATCATCATCGTCAAACCCACCAACTGCAGTCATTAATGTATACAAATAACACATGTAGAGCATATATGAATCATGTTTACTTCCACCGCTCTGCATTCCCTCGTTTACTGAACCTCCAACAACAACCCCTTCTACTTTATTTGCGTATTCTTCACCGTATATTTCTACATACATATCAGATACAACAAAGGCTCGGCCTCTATTCCCTGGAATACCGTCATCTACATAATCAGCTTTATCGTCTGCATCATCGGCTGACGTTTCAGCTTCTTTATTTAAGTCTATTCCAGTTGGCACCTTTTCCTTCGCTCCATGCTTGAGATACTCCACTATAATATCGGATAATTTATCATAATTGTCCCTATTAAATATAGCAATCACATAGTTGATTATAAAGTTTTTATTATAAACGCTGTCAGATGTAACTGCCTTGTATTTATTTGTTATCTCTTCTAGTATCCCGCTTAAGTTGATAATATACTGATTGGGCAATCGAAACTGTAGATAGTTACAAAATTTCAATGTTCTTATTTCATTTGATTCTCCAGCTCGAACCTTTCTTGTATAATCTAAATACATATCTGGGATATTCGTGTATTCATCATTTACCTCATACGCCCTTGATTTATATAGAAGATCAGATTTACTTTTGATTGTATCTTGGATGCCTTCTACAGTAATACATTTACTCACAAATACCTCAAGGTCTGCTAGAGCTGTAGATGTATTTGTTACTGGAATGTCATATTCAACGTAATGAATAGCAGTAAGTTTCCAGAATAATTGTAATACTTCTTTTGTAGCCTTGCTTAACTCCTTTATATCTACCTTACCTTTATCTGCATGTATATGCCCAAGTGCATTAACCTTAGCGGCATCTATCTGAGTATTTACCGAAGCTATTATTTCTTGTATCCACGTATTATATTGTCTTTTATTTTCCTCAAAGGTAGCAAGTTTTGCATTATACGCTTCCGCAAGTGCCTTATAACGCGTTAGTCTATCATCAGGCGTCTCAGCATTTGCTCCAAAGTATAACATGATTTTCTGTCGCTTAATATTTTCAAGGTCTAATTCTGTATCGTCATCTTCATCATAGTTAGTCCCTTGATAATCAGGGGCACCAGTACCAGCTATAGATCCAGTGAAGATAACATTAATACCCATGAATAGAGCATACCATAACAATATTCTATCATGTGTTACGAGTGTTATTTTCCCTTGAATTTTGCCATCTGAATATTGTCTCCCCACGTCAAAGCAAGACAGTGCCTGAAGCCAGTCACCTGAACGCTTGCATTGAAAAAATGCAGAGCACTTTACATGTTTATCACCAGTGGTTCCTAATAACTTCTTGATATACGCTATGCATGTAGCAACATTATTTGTCTTATGAGGGTCGTTTGTCTGATGAACAATCTTCTTATTTTTGTCTATAATATCGAGATTCACCTTTGGTAATGAATTCGCAGTTGTGGTATCTAGGGGCGAAATACACAAGTCAAGGGTTGAGAAGAATTTATTACGATTTAGTTCGTTGTTAGATGTCTCGAATGAAGAATATGTAATAATACGAGGATCCTTATCATATTTAATTTTGTATACAGCTTGCCCGTCATTCTTAAAGACTTTCATATCATATGTCTTTGGAGCAGGATCATTTACTACTTCACGATTTAAGATGTTATTGACATAGATCTTTCCACTAGGCCCTGCTACGGCATGTCCAAAGAGCTCATTAATTGTTACTGTCTGTGCATCGATTAGCATATTAAGGGGGTCTGAACCAGAAATATTAAAGAATGCCTTGTATTCATCGGTTTTAATTGTCTTGCGTATATTTCGAATATTGTATTTGCCAGTGGAATCGTGTAACAGTTTAATTGTATATGTGTTATTGGTTAATCCAGTAACCTCTAAGGTTTTGGTAAATTTACTATCAACAAGTTCCTTTACCAACATTTCGATAGGCTTATCACCCTCTTTAATTTTAAGAATTATATTTAATAGTGTATTTTCATCACGAATATTCTTATTTATAACAGCGTGATTTCCAGGTAGTGTTTTTAGAACATCTCCAAGTGTAGGAGTTCCTTTTTTAGTATTCTTGTCTTTAGAAATACCAAAGTCGTGAATAGAATCTGCGCACGCGCCATGCAATAATTCTGTTAAAATGTATTCTGGCGAAAGTGCCATCTCTATTGTCCCCCTCTATTTCAAAAAAGTAAAAATTGACTTGACTCCAGGTATCGTAAACGGTAAACGTATGTGTAATTGTTCTAAATTAGGCCTTACTGAAAGTCATGAACCTAATCAATGTCCTGTAACTGCATCACTATTTTGCTCTATTTGTCAAGAAAATGGCCATCCTACAATGAAGTGTCCTAATAAGGCAATCTGGCATTATAAAAAGCCGGAGTTCATTGAACAACTTATTCCTATTAATCTTCGTATGCATTATAATATAACTTCACTTACACCTATTGCAAATAATAATCATGAACATATACCATATATTCATGGAGATCCTGTTATTGAAATTCCTTACGATAACGATGGTAAGAATATTCGTGCAACCCTTGCCGCTTTTAAC
>RGCF01000216.1 GCA_009919265.1 Bacteroidota bacterium
ATTATTCCTGTATTTACATATCCACTTTCATCTCAAGCGAAGTAATGATTTAGAAGTGTATGAAATCGAACAACCATCCAAACAGCGTTTAGAAGAAGTATGTGATATACGACAACCAACGACATTCGAGTTTTATAACGACCAACTGCTTACGCAACTTTCATATCAATCAATACACACCAATTATCGTGCTTTTGATATTCATATCCGCGATGTCAGCAAGACACCACAAATAACTGACCGTCACGCTACAGACGATAAAACCAAAACACTTCAAAAAGGCACAGAACACGACCAGGTATTATATATCCCGGTCACATTTAAGATTGCACACGAAGTCCTCAAAAAAGACACCGAAATGAAATACCTCAGCGAACATAATGCCGACTTTATCGATGAAACCGGGCTCATCAAACTATTTCAACTCAATGACGAATTCCTGAGACCGTATATGGTAAGCCGGTGTATGTATGATATATTAATGGCATCCGCCAATACTACAACACCTCTTCGCTATGAAGTGAATTACCGCAATTATTTCCTGGTGACACAAGGACAGGTTCGGATACTGCTAATACCGCCCAAAGATACGCGATACTTATACCCGATAAACGACTATGATATTTTGGAATTTAGAACACCTGTAAATCCGTGGAAGGTTCAACCCGAGTATCAGGACGATTTCGATAAAATCAAGACACTCGAAGTCGAATTATTCCAGGGTATGGTGATGTTTATTCCGGCATACTGGTGGTATAGCATTAAATTCATAACCGCTGAAACAAGTGTATGTTCCTTCAAATACCGAACGCATATGAACACGATTTCAATTGCTCCGCAGTTATGCATGAACCTTCTCCAGAATATGAACACGAAACGCGACACCCTCGAGAAACGCACATATATCAAATCGCATTTTCAGGAAAGCGTGGATAGCGGAGCACCGACGGCCTCGACGGCCTCGACCGGGACACACGCACCCACCGCCGAATATACCCCGTCATTAGAAGATCAATATCTCCCAAAATCACTACGAGGAACAAACAGTAATCCATATAGTATAATGAACGCGGTCGGGGATAGTGTATCGAATACGACACACCCCATTGACGGCGCAGCCCCCGCCCCTCTCGAATCAGCGACGGAACTTGCTACTGAAGTCGCGAGCGTGACCCCGAAAGAAGTCGTTTTACCATCGCTATAATTACACGAATACTGTCATAATAAATCTTCTAATAATTCACATACCTCCTTGATGGGAATACACTCGGCTGTCATCATCTTCGTAAATAATTTGTTTATTCGCGGTTCGGTAATTACATCGATAATGAGCGACGCAATATATCCGTCGTTTAAAAAGAAATATGTCGGATATCGATAATAGTAGCTGTAAAAATCGCGATAAATATACATCGTCAAAAAGGATAGTCCGAGAGACCACACATCGTGTTTGACATCGAGTATTTTCCAATTGTATTTACTTGTCTTCGTCGTGTCTGTTATATTTTTAAAATCAGGGTGGCAAAATGGCACAGTTCCGCCAGTTCCAACGCCGATTTTATGCTTTCCAGATAAACCAAAGTCGATTAAATATACCTTGAAATGTTTACATCGTTCGGGATGATTGATGTTGAAGGTTGGTTCTTCGCGAAATAAAATATTGTCGGGTTTGATATCCCCGTGAACAATACCAGCTTGATGAATGACAGATAATAATCGGGCACACTGATAAAATAGATTGACGAAGAATATCTGCTGTATTGCCGTGAACCTGTTATAAATATCACTCGCCAGATTTTCTTTTACCCAGGTATAGAGCGATACCGTGTCTTTGACATAATACTGAATACTGAATGAAATCATATTGGCACGGAGCTTATCGAAACATATCTTCGAGATACGGTCGCCTTCGCCCGCGAACTCCATTTCGGCATTATCAATATAATCACAATAACAATGCTGCGTTCTACATTCGCAGACTTCATTTGTTTCTTTATTGCGACGAATATTCTGATAGAGTAAAAAGGGTCGAATAATTGCGTCGCTGTAATTCGCACGACCAGGCGTCGAGGCATCAGCGGCGGCGGCTAATGCTTGAATCACCGTGCTTTCATTATTAAAGCTATACGGACAATCATCAATACGAATAATATAGTCATTATACCGAAAAACCCCGATATAGTGGTTTGTTTTTTTTGAATGATACTGTTTTAACTCTTCGAACATCGAGCGATACATATTATTTGCAATAATAATATACAGTAATTTCATTTTTATTTTTGTGATTTCATTATCAAGCGCCGAATGATTACATAATGCTGTTTCAAAACGGTCTTCAAGTCGAACGCCGGATATATCGATTTGGTGTATATCCATCATTTTGAGTAGGTCTTGTAATTCGTAGTCGTCTTTGATGATAGAGACATCAATGTCGTGAGTGAATAATTTCCGGGTAATCATCGGGCTGGGTGGGGGTGCGGACGGTGTGTCGTCGAAAGTGTTCTCTACGGTTATTATACTGTCTTCTACTACAATAGCGTAGTTCCGATGTCGTGTGTTCCCTTTTTTCACAAAATTGCGTATTTTATTTGAGAACTTCGAGAGAAACGATAACATATATAGATTGTATGTAATATACTTTACTGTCTATATATGTTATTCTGGTAATGAAATTACATACACCCAAATGTATTCTCTTGACAATATGTCACATAGAGAAATCCGTCAGCATCTTTGTGTTCATCGTATATAGCCCCGACAAGTGAAGTAATAGGGAATATCTTATTATTCACAAACATAAAGAGTGCCTTTTCGGGTGGAAAACGAACGCGTTTGCGTATAATCTGCTGGAGCTGCATCATTGTTAAATCTCTCGGCGTGATATATTTGGACTTATCGATGGGGTATGCATCGCGGTCGTTTTTTGATGGCTGAACGATGAGCGGGACGCGGTCAGGATATTTCTCAAGTATGACTTGTGATGTTTTGAGGCGTTCTAAATAATCATTTGACATTCCGGCGGTATTCAGCGTCGATACCGAGGACGCCGATGTCGCCGCCGAGGACGCCGAGGACGCCGCCGCCGCGAAATCCGTTTGTAAAACTCCCGGAGCACTATACGAAGTAGTCATACTCATTATGTATATAATTATATACGCAACGGTTTATATTACAATCCACGAAAAGATTATTTAGAATTCTACAAGAAGTAATCGAAAATTGTATTAAATTGAAGATAGAATACCGCTTTAAATAGATACAACAATCAAGAATGAAATCATTATCACACGATATACGCAAATATACGACCGTTATCAAGAAGCAGGATGAGACCACGCCAGCGCCCGCACCCGCATCCGCACCCACGCCCGCACCCACGCCCGCACCCACGCCCGCATCCGCACCCGCATCCGAAGAGTGTAACCAAACACCATCACCGGTGATGTCACCGGAACAACAACAAGCATTTGATAAATATAAGTCCGGCCAGAATGTATTCATCACAGGCCCCGGTGGAACAGGCAAATCGGCGCTCATTCGTGAGATATACAAATACGCAAACCAGCAAGGGCATAATATACAAGTATGTGCTCTTACAGGTTGCGCGGCGGTAATGCTCGAATGTAAAGCGAAAACGATACACTCGTGGGCGGGGATTGGAATCGCCAACGGAGATATTGATAGCATCGTTGACCGTGTAGACAAAAACTTCCTGAAAAAGAAAGACTGGCGACAGACACGAACTTTAATCGTTGATGAGGTAAGTATGATGTCGAAGCGGCTGTTTGATATACTCGACCTCGTTGGTAAAACGGCACGACGCTGCCCTTCACGACCATTCGGCGGAATACAACTTATTTTCTGCGGCGACTTCTACCAATTGCCACCAGTCGGAGTCAATACAGAAGACCCAGACAATTCCCGGTTTTGTTTTGAAAGCGAAAGTTGGTTCGCGACATTCCCGAAAGAAAACCATATTCAATTAAAACAGATTTTCCGTCAAAGCGACCCAGTCTATTGCCAGGTATTAAACCAAGTGCGTGAAGGGCGGATTACGCGTCGAACGGACGAAATACTTCGGTCACGCGTCGGCGTGATACTTCCAGATGTGTCTGAAGACGGAACGCCTCAAACGAAACCTACGATTTTATACGCTACACGGTCACGTGTCGATGATGTCAACCGTCTCGAAATGGATAAACTCGCGATACTTGACCCAGATAGTCCTGTATACAGATACGAACTCAAGTATGTAACAGACCTTCCCTTAGGAGATAAAGAGCGGCAAATACGAGCGGCACAATCACCGGAACGCATCTCGAATGAATTGTTCAATCTGAAAGGCAGTCTTTTATGCGATGAGCGAATTCAGCTTCGGGTGGGTGCTCAAGTGATGTGTGTCGTCAATATGGAAGAGTCGATTACTACGGCGGCAACACCGATATGTAATGGAAGCCAGGGGGTCATTATTCGAATGAATGAAACAACGACGCCGCCTTTACCAGTTGTTCGTTTCAATAATGGTCTTGAGATGACGGTGAATTATCACACCTGGATGAGCGAAAATATTCCGGGAATAGGGGTTTCGCAAATACCGCTCATTCTTTCGTGGGCGATTACGATACATAAAAGCCAAGGGGCATCTCTCGAACGATGTATTATCGATATCGGCGATAGAGTATTTGAAGCCGGACAGAGTTATGTCGCGTTGTCTCGAATCAAATCATTGGAAGGGGTGAGTATTATGAGCTATGATGTCACCAAAATACTCGTGAATAAGCGCGTAAAGGCGTTTTATGGGGAGTTGTCGAATAGTCCGAATGCGTCGCCGACGCCGAAATGAATGAAGAAAAAAGAGAAGAAAGAGAGAGAAGTGAAAGAAGAAAGAGAAAGAGGGAAAAAATTGAAATGATAAAAAAGAAAAGAGAAGGT
>RGCF01000217.1 GCA_009919265.1 Bacteroidota bacterium
TTGTATTTTGATTTAGATTTATTCAGTTGGATGCTCCTTAATGATATGTAAAGTTTAGAAGGCACTTGAATTATTTACAGCCTATTATCTATAAATCATAATATAATTTTTTTAAGATGTGTATTTAAATTCTTTACTTTATAAAAGTATTGTTTGTTCACTTTATGGCATTTTGCCCAACAAATATTTATTTCTTACAATTTGCTTGTTAAACACTGCACATTAAGAAATTCAACCTTTAATTTTTTCAACAATGATTAAAATTCCATTTCATAACAAAAACTCAAAATTCTATTTATTGGATATTGGTGCAAGGGGGGGTATGCAATGGCCCTGGACCCTGATCGACGAAAAGAATCTATCAACAATTTTAGTTGAACCTGATCCCGAGGAAGCTACAAATCTCAAGAACTCTTTTAAAAACTCTAAACAAGAAGTTTATATCCTCCCAATAGCATTATGGTCAAAGAAAGTCAGGCTAAATCTGAATCTCACTAAATCTCCCGGAGCTTCTTCGGTATATGAACCTAATATAGATTTCCTTAAACAATTCCCGGATATTACCCGCTTCGAAATTGAAAAAAATATTGAATTTGAGACTAACACTATCGACTCTTTGGTTGATTCTGGAGAATTAAAAACGATTGATTTTGCAAAAATTGATGTTCAGGGAGCAGAATTGGATATTTTGAAAGGTGGTGAAAGCCATTTTAAATCTAATCTTGTAGGACTTGAAGTGGAAATCTCGTTTGCACATTTGTATAAAGATCAACCTCTGTTCAATGATTTAGATAGCTTTGTAAGAAACCAATTGGGCTTGGAATTATGGGATATTAAAAAATCCTATTGGAAATATGAAAATGGGAGGTTACAGAAGGGACCGGCGAAAGGTAGATTGGTTTTTGGAGATGCTTTATATTTCCGTCCTCTAACTGATATAGGTGCCTGGCTTCGTAATTTGCCGGATGATATTGCCTGCAACAAAATAATAAGCCTGCTCACCAGCGTAATCAGCTATGGGTACATGGACTATGCAGAATCTATCTTAAAAGATGAGGGTGTACTTAAGTATTTGGATCAAAATATAGTAAATCATTTCAGAAAACTGATTAAAACCACTGGGTCAAGTATGAGAATATCATCAGTTGGTGTTAGCTCAATCTATTGGGCTTTTATTACACTTGCAAATATTTTTAAACCTTCTTATAAAGGGTGGGCATCAAGTGACAGACAATTAGGATCGTATAAATTTGGACCATTTTGGTTTTAACTATCATTTAATTATTATAATGAAAGAACGTATTATTAAGATAATAAACTCGCTGGTATTTAAGGCTTCAAGAACCCGCCTTGGCTTGCATGTAGTACAGGGAATGATTAATGCTGCAATGGAGCAAAAAAGAAACGTAACCCATAAAAATACAGAGTTAGCATTAACTGTTCCCAATTGGTTAAACAATTATAGGGTTGATTCATTCTCAAGTAAGGAGCCTGAAACTCTTGAATGGATTGATACAATAGAACAGGGTGCAATAGTCTGGGATATAGGTGCAAACGTGGGTCTATATAGTATTTATGCTGCCAAATCTAGAGGATGCCAGGTTTATGCTTTTGAACCTTCGGTTTTTAACCTAGAGTTATTAGCTCGAAACATTTTTCTTAACAAGTTGCAAAAAATTATTACTATTGTGCCAATTGCTTTGAGTGATAAAATATCCGAAAATCTGTTTCAGATGTCCTCAACCCAATGGGGAGGGGCACTATCAACATTTGGGGAAGGTATAGATCAGAATGGCAATCCCATGAATGAAGTATTTGAATACAAAACTCTGGGAATTTCTATGATCGATGCTGTGAATGTGCTAAACATCCCGATGCCTGATCATATAAAGATGGATGTTGATGGAATTGAGCATTTAATACTTAAAGGGGGAACAGAAGTCCTGAAAAGTGTAAAAAGCATTCTCATTGAGATCAATGATTCTTTTGTTGAGCAGTCTGATCTGTCAAAGAATATTCTTGAGACTGCAGGCTTAAAGCTATTCAAAAAATGCAATGTTGATTCTTCAAATCAGTTTAATCAATGGTGGACCCGACAATAACATATGCCATAAAATCAATATGACCTTCAAATAAAACATAATGGTAAATCATAATTTTTCGCTTGGTTCCTGGATCTCATTGGGCCACCCTTCAATTGCAGAAATAATGGCAGATGCAGGGTTTGACTGGTTATGTATTGATCTTGAGCACTCTGTAACTGATTTTTTTGAAGCACAGCAATTAATTATGGCAATTCAAAGCAAAGGCATTAAAGCCTATGTGCGAGTTGGTGAAAATAATACTAGAATCATCAAACGAATTCTTGATGCGGGAGCTGATGGAATAATTGTGCCTTCAGTGAATTCAGCAGCTGAAGCTTTAAAAGCTGTTAAATCAGTAAAGTATCCACCATTAGGTACTAGAGGTGTTGGACTAGCAAGGGCACAGTCTTATGGTTTTGGTTTTGAGAATTATAGAGATGTAAAAGCCAAAGAAATCAAGTTGATTGTTCAGATTGAACATATTAATGCAATCAAGGAGTTAGATTCAATTATTCAGACAGAAGGGGTGGATGGTACATTTATTGGACCTTATGATTTATCAGGATCAATGGGCAAACCAGGGCAATATGATGATGATGATGTAAAAGAAGCTTTGCGTACCTATGAAACAATCGCTTTAAAATACGATAAGTGGGTTGGTTTCCATGTAGTGCCTCCCGACTATAAACTTGTGCTTGAAAAGCGAGACAAGGGTTATAATTTTATTGCTTTTTGCTTTGATGCATTTTTCCTTGGTCATGCTATTCGCGAACAATTGAAGCGTTTAAAATAGATTAATAAAACACGGATTAAATAATATATGTCTTATAGCAAACTCGCTTTAAACTAAAGATCAAAAACATTTATTTAAATGAAGATATTAGGAGTTATTCCAGCAAGAATGGCAGCATCGAGGTTTCCTGATAAACCTATGGCTAAACTAATGGGAATGCCAATGATAGGCCATTGCTACTTCAGAAGTTGTATGTGTGATCTACTTAATGAAGTATACGTTGCAACATGTGATCAAGTTATAGTCGATTATATTGAAAGCATTGGTGGTAAAGCAGTCATGACTTCAGATGTTCACGAACGAGCTTCTGAAAGGACCGCTGAAGCATTGTTGAATATTGAAGCCATTTTGAAGCAGGGAGAATTTGATATTGTTGTTTTGATTCAAGGCGATGAGCCATTAATTCGTCCTGAGATGATTTCCGAAGTCATTGAACCATTGCTTGACGGAACCAGACAGGTGTCCAATCTAATGATGACTTTAACAACTGAAGATGAAATTAATAATCCGAACAATGTAAAAGTTGTTGTAAGTAATAAGGGAAATGCATTATATATGTCTAGAGAGGCAATTCCCTCATCTAAAAAGTTTAAAGGTAAAATGGAAGTTTACAGGCAATTGGGTCTGATAGCATTTAGCCGCAAAGCATTATTAGGTTTTGTAAATCTTGAGATGACAAAACTCGAAATCATCGAGTCAGTTGATATGAACCGGTTTATTGAAAATGAAATTCCGATTTTCATGCGATTAACATATCATGAAGCTGATTCAGTAGATACGCCCGAAGATCTGATTCGAGTTGATAAGAAAATGTCTGAAGACAGTTTGTTTGAAAAATATAAACTATAATATTTGATGAAAGTCAAAGTTTCTACAATTGCCTTCTCCAAGAATCAGTCTTTAGTTAATTTACTTCAGCAATATTTTCCCGATGCTGAAGTAAATGCCAATGGTGTAAGAATGAATGACAATGATCTTATTCATTTTTTCTGCGATGCAGATGCTGTAATTGTAGGTTTAGAAAAAATCACTCCGGAGCTTCTTGACAGGCTACCCAAATTAAAATTGATAGCAAAATATGGAGTAGGACTGGATAATGTTGATATTAAAGCATGCAGTGATCGTGGTATCCGGATTGGTTGGACTGGAGGTGTTAATAAGCGGTCAGTAGCCGAAATGGCATTAGGTTTCATGCTTGCTCTTTGTCGTAATCTCTATTCAACTTCCAACCAGATGAAGCAAATGGTTTGGAATAAATCCGGAGGTTTTCAATTGAGTGGAAAAACTGTTGGTATCATTGGATTAGGTAATATTGGTAAAGAACTTGTGGCTTTATTGAAACCTTTTGGGTGCAGTATTATTGTTAATGATATCGCTGATATAAGCCTTTTTGCTGCTGAAAATGAATTAAAAATAGTCAGTAAAAATGAATTAATAAGCAGTGCAGATCTCATCAGCATTCATACTCCGGCAAACAAAGACACACTCAATTTATTTACATTAAATGAGTTCAAAATTATGAAGCCGACTTCATTTATTATCAATACAGCTAGAGGCGGAATAATTAATGAGGCTGATTTGAAAATTGCTTTGAAAAACAAATTAATCGCAGGAGCCGCTTTGGATGTTTACGAACCTGAACCACCTTGTGATCGTGAATTGTTGGAAATGGAGAATGTAATCTGTACACCGCATACTGGCGGAAATGCTATTGAAGCAGTATATGCTATGGGAGAATCTGCAATCAATCACCTACTGCACTTCAAAAATGAAATTATAAAATAGTAATGTATACAATGTCAAAATTAAAAGTTGGAATAGCTGGTTATGGAATTGTTGGTCGCAGACGACATTTATATATAAATGAACACCCATATTTAGAGGTAACTGCTGTATGTGAACAAAATTTTGCTTTAGACTATTCTGGATTACCCGGTATTAGTTGCTACAATAATTATCATGATTTATTAAAGGAAGATATTGATATTTTGTTTGTTTGTCTTACAAATAATGTAGCAGCAGAAGTTACAATTGCCGGTCTTGA
>RGCF01000218.1 GCA_009919265.1 Bacteroidota bacterium
GCGCCAGGGGGATATTTTAAAAAGTCGCAATCCATCTATATATATTCAACGGATGATATAGTTAGTAGTCAACCAAGTAATAATGGTAGTGGGAAATATATCGCATATAATGGTTCACAATATATATGTACGGGGAGCTGGTATGAAGATAATGGTGATTGGTTAGGGTGTATTTCATATTCAACCGATGGTATATCATGGTCGCCTCCTCTAGACCCTATAGATGTTAATACGAACGGTATATGTAAATCTGTTGCATGGGTTCCATCACGTAATTGTTGGATTGCTGTTGGAAGATGGATATATCCTTCGCCGATTGACCCATCCAATTATATAATTTATATGATTGCAAAATCATCTGACGGAATTACTTGGATACCGCAGACTACGCTTGCTGGTAATACCCTTGACAGTATTGCAAACACTATCGCTGTAAATGGTCTAACTGTAGTAGTTGGCGGCACATTTTTCACCCCATATATTTCATCAATTATGTATTCAACAGATGGGGGAGATACGTGGTCTTATCCTACTGGACCAGGGGGGCCTGGAAATGGCGAAACTAGAGCCGTTGCCTGGACAGGATATACGTGGGTGGCAGCGGGTATGTGGATACCCGCTGGTACAATATATGGTGTATCAATATCTGTATCTTCTGATGGAATTACATGGCCACCTGCCACGAATCCATTAGGCGCGTTGAATGGTGATGCCTATACAATTGGCTTAAGCCCTACAGAAATGGTTATTGGAGGTCAATGGCTTATTCCGATTCCAGGTTCTGTTGATTCAACAGTAGCTACATTATCAAAGGCGTCAAATATTGCTCAAACATATAAGTTTGGCCCACTTATAAGGCCTACCCAAATTCTGAATGATATTGTGAATATAAACGGTATCGCATTGGACCCTGTATCAGGAATATATGTATTAGTTGGATCTTGGGTAGATGTAAATGGCCAAATTTTAGGGTCTGTATCGATTACAACCGATATTACAAGATGGCCTGCGCCATTTAATCCAATTGATAATACGGTTACCAGTTCTCAAGCATTTGCCGCCACGACTGCTTTAAAAATTGGGAAATGGGTAGTGGTAGGATACTGGAGATACGGTGGTACTACAAAAGGGCAAAGTATTATATATTCAGATGATACTACAGGAACAACGTGGAATTATCTATCTTCCTCATTAACTATTATCACATGTATTCCAATATATGGTCAGGCTGAAATGCTGCTATGGCAGGGGAGTGAAGTGCCGGCTGTAGGCGATATACTACTAACAAATGATTATTTCCCTGCTGGTACATATATTACAAATGTTAATAGTATAGGAGGTACAGTAACTGTTACATTAAGTTCAAATTGTATAAACCCGTCTAACCCTACATTTACTGTAATAAGCGCACGTACAGATATAGAGGGGTATGCCACAAATATTATTAATGACTCAATGCTTTCTATATGTATCGTAACCGGATCATGGACAGATGGATATTTACGGTTTTCTAATATTAGATCTGTAGATTCATTTTCTTCTCCACTAATGATACCTGGAACTAACAGTGGTACAGCTTACTCAGTATCATTGACACTAGATACGAGTACATATATTGTGGCAGGTTTATTTACAAACAGTCTAGATAATTCACCTATAACTTTAGCAAATATTACTGTAGCATATACACCCCTTCAAATAACAGTCAATACATTCATAAACCCACTTGATACAGATCTGACAAAGCCACAGGTGGCAAAAGGTGTTATATATAATAGTATGTACGGTTTAAATTCAATGTATGTAGCTGTAGGTCAATGGACGTTATTAAATGGTACCATTGCTACGATTGCGCGTTCAACGGATGGTATTGCATGGAGTAAGCCAATTAACCCACCTGGTGTTATCTCATCCGCCAGTATTACTGGACTAAGTGTTTCATGGAACGGGTTTCAGTTTGTTGCGACGGGAGTCTGGGGTATAGGAACGGTTTCTATATCTTTAGATGGTATAACTTGGACAAGGCCCGCTGATCCACCTGAAAGCGTCGGTGGAATAAATACAGCAAAGAGCGCAGTATGGAATCAAAACACATATAATTGGGTTATGTGTGGAAATTGGGCAACACCTCTAGGAACACCTATTGGTAATCTTGCGACACTTGAATATGGTATAAATTTCAAAACACCTGTAAATCCAGAAGGTGCTGTTACTGGTAAGGCAGCCTCAATTATTTGGAATCCAAACACAAGTATATGGATAGCAGCTGCAGATGCTGATACCAGTAATATATGGACTGATATTACCCAAACGTATAGGGGTCAACTATCTACTTCTTCGGATGGTCTAACATGGTCAACTCCATTTATGCCACGAGGCGTTGAATATCTATATAACTTATCTCAAATTACAGTAATAAAAAATCGCACATATATTCTTGGACAAATATTATATTTAGCACAATCCATCATGTTCTCACCGAATGGTCTTGATTGGACCCTTTCACGCTTTTCAGGGAATATGTATGGTTATGGAAGGGGAATCTCTTGGAATGGCTCAATATGGGTACTAGTCGGAAATTTTACAAATTCATCATGGGGTTCTATTCTCAGGGGCCCTATAACAACATCAACAGATGGAATTACATGGACAAATCCAATTGTTCCTGATATACCAGTAACTCAGGCAGTTCAAGATATATATGATAGTGATGCTGCAAAGAAATATGGAATAGAATATACATACGATTTATATAGCATTGCTTGGAACGGTACTATATTTCTTGCGGTTGGATTTATTCAGATAGGTATTGCTACAACATATAGAATTGGATGCGTTGTTACATCCTCTGATGGAATTACATGGACTGTTCAAACAATTCCAGGATTGAATACGGACCCTACATATACTACTCAACAAATAAGAGGAATATATGTAGCTTGGAATGGTCAAATTTGGGTTGTAGTTGGTAATTTTGGAACCTATCCAGGTTCTATAACGGCTTCATCAGATGGGATAAGCTGGACAGATCCAGTATTTCCAGGCCATACAATTGTAAGTGGTGAGGGTACCGCTGTTGCCTGGAGTGGAAGTATATGGGTCGCAATAGGTTATTGGTCTGATGTCGATGGACATCAATACTATATAACCACATCTACTGATGGGATTACCTGGACTACTGCCATAGATCCAGGTAGTGGAAATATAAACAGTGTTGATTCTATAACGTGGAATGGTACAATGTTTATTATTACTGGATCGGGCGTAGTTGAACCAGGTATAATAATCACATCCTTAGATGGTCTTACATGGTCAGTTTCATCCAATCCTAATTGGCTAAGATCTATAACAAGTAAACGCGTACTACCATATGTGAAACCACAGCCATTTGATTTGACAATTAATGCCGACTCATATCCTCAGGAGAATGGGTATATAATGACATGGGTGCGTCACCCTGTATATGGCACAGGTACACAGTATTTCGCAAATATAACTTCACAAAATCGTCTAACATTTACATTTACAGCCACAAGTAGGACACAATGGCTTACATTCGGAACTTATTATAACTCGGAGTCTGTAGTAGATATTTCACTGAATCTAATACAATTGGGTGGTGCAAAAAACCCCTCAGATACATCACTAAGTACGACATTCAAGACTGATTTAGTAGGACCACATTTCGGATGGGTGAATGGTTTGGGACATAGTCTTATAGATACAGCTAGTATAACGATTGGTGGTAATCTCGTAGAAACGATACCTGGACAACTCATGGAGATTTTAGATGAGTTTCAGACTCCCTTAGAAAAGGTGTCTGAGAAAAATAGACAACTATGTCGGTCAGATAATGGATTCAATCAGACAACCTATGGATATAGCAATGTATCTCAAGAAGTCGTAACTCATATACCCTTTTGGTTCAGCCGAGGTGATCCAGGCTGTGTGTTACCCATCGACGCCTTGAATGTAGATGAAGTTCGTCTGACTATTAATTTCAAGCCACTGAATAGTCTATATTATACAGATTCTAGGACAGTAACTCCTGCGATAAATGTAGAAGGGGGGGGGTTGTGGCCTATGTTAAATTCCCAATTTTACTATCAGGACTCATCGGGTGTTGCCCTGCCAAATTTGGAGCCGAATAGACAAAAACCGCTATTGAACCCTGTGAAACCATTTCCACACTTAAATATGCCCAATACCCTCTCGTTACAGGACACATATCTTTTAGTAGAATACATATATTTAGACAAGGCTGAGGCGAACAGGTTTCGTATAGCCGATATTCAAGTACCTATTGTTCAGCATTACACAATTGACCCAGTAGACACCAATGCTAATACATATGCCCGAATCCCCTTAGATATTCCAAACCCAACCCGTGACCTATTCTTTTTCTGCCAACGATATGAGGCCCCTTCCTTCAACGCACACTTTTTGGCTACACGAGATCTTACTACATTCAATAACCCAGATCCCTACGCACTTTGGTGGCCCGATGCGAGTGGCTTAGATGCCAGGTACTATGGCACCCTCAAGCCAGGATTTTCAAAGCGCCGATCGGAACCCATACGGTGGTTGGCACTGAATTACGCCGAGACTTTGAATAGATATTCAACTGAAAATGTGGGGATTTTCAGGTCAATGTTACCATCTCTTGAGCAAAGAAAAGCTCCGTGGTTGAATAAGTACATATACAATATACCGTTCGGGTGTCAGAATGGATTGAACCCTATTTCAACACCCTTAGGGGAAGCAAATCTGGATAAGGTACAGCGAATTAATCTTTCTCTAGGGTTTCATGGAAAGACTGGTGATGTTACGGATACGTATGCCGAGAGATTCTGGGTCCGTGTATATGCAGAGACGTATAATATATTTAGGGTCTATGGCGGACGTGGAGCCATGATGTTC
>RGCF01000219.1 GCA_009919265.1 Bacteroidota bacterium
CGCCGCCGACGCCGCCGACGCCGTCATACGCTCCTGCCGACACCGACGACGACGACGACGGAATACATCCCATTTCGATGGTCGAGTATTCCGTTGTCAATACTGAACAGATGAACCGATAAATCACCATCAAAATGTCTTCATTACACTTTCCAACAATCAATATACTACCAGTCCTAAATATCATAAACGACACCTCGTAATATACTGTAGTTTCCATCGATACCGGCTGCTGTCCCGTTTGTTCGTCCTGAGATTTATCCGGAATGTAATAGAATTTGCTCTGAATTCCCGGATAGGAACACGAGTCGTAATTACAATTCATTCGATATTTGTATTTGAGCAAGTGGAATAATTTATCTCGGTCGATATAAAACCCACAATTGAAATTGGAATTGATGAGTGCCGTCTCGCATCGGTTGGGCAGATAATTGAGGTCATCGCCGAGTTGTGGTCGTAACACATCGACAAGAAGGCGTAATACCTGTGTCAGCGTCGCGTCTTCTTGAATACCCGGGATTTCCAATTTTCCAGTATTGAACACCTTTACATGCATTTCTTTGTATAGAATATCATCTTCAGGTGCTCGTTCATCCGGCGGAGCGATGCCTCCATTGATACGAAGAATGAGGACGAAACAATTGAAGAATGCCCGTTTTTTTTTCGGATTATTTCCTTGAAGGTCTTTTTTGCATATCCCGATACTCACCTTTCGTTGGTCCTTATAAGGAATGCGGCCGGTCGGGTTTTCAATATGTTCGATAATGAACTCTTCATAATACCTGGGTTGTTGCTCCAATTTGTCCTTGATAGACGCGATGAATGCAGGGTCGGTAGTTTGAAATTTGATTTGCTTCTTAATAACTCCCTCTTTGCGTTCGTAGTAGTGTTGGACGGGAACTTTCCAGAATGCGTCGTAGATATTCACGGGTTTATTCAGATACGCGATTTTGGTCTTTGTAGAGATATAAATTGGGGATATGTTTGAATGAAATTCGCGTATCGCCGACGCCGACGCCGAGGACACGGACGGAGGGTCGGCGACGGTGGGGGTAGCGGCCGTGGCGTCAGTAGAAGCATCCAAAAACGAATACGTTCGCCTTTGTGCTTTTTTCGAAATACACGACTTTTTGATAGATGCAGCGGCGGGTTCGCTCTTAGGTTGACCCTGTTGCTTTTGCTGTTGTTGAACGACGAGTGTAACAGCGGCACTACTGCCGTGTGTAATCAACGACGGATTGATGTCGGTGGGGGCGTCGTCGTCATCGTCTTCACTCGAACCGTCATCCGCGTTGTCGCAATTTTGCTGCCGTGAAAGCCGAGACATAAATTTCATCCATTCCGTATCAAGTTCAGCCATTCGGTATGTTTTTACAGTTCCTTATCTAGTCAAGCAAGTCATTTCATTTCAATTCTATCTTTATGAAATACTATTTGGTCTTTTTTATTTTGATAACACGCTTCTTCTTTGTTGTCTCGATTCCGGGACTGTGACTGTGACTGGGACTGGGACTGACTCCGGGACTAGCCCTGAAATATTCCCGAAACTTCAGTATAAAATAATGAATAATATACTCAGTTCGGATATGGTGAAGGTGAATGATATGTTCAATGCTATTTAAAATATCAGTGGTGACGAATTCGTTTGTTCGATGTCGAACAATATAATAAAGGAAATGTTTGATGACTGCTCGAGGGTCAATGGAATACTTTATGCTAATCTCTCGGAAATACGATACGACGTCGCTGTAGTCATTGTCGTCTCTCGCGAATAATTCGATGACTCTATCCCATACGACATTTGTGATTACATGTAAATTCTGTAGTTCGTCCTGATTGGTCTGGATATAATTAATCATACTCCGAATGTCGGAATGAAATTGGCGTTGAATCGCGACAAGATTATCGTCGGATAATTTTAATCGCTCATTGTCGCGTATTTTACACAGGAAAGCAAATATATCCGATTCAGGCAGCTGATTGAAACGCATACGCACAAACTCCGTCTGAAGCGACTCGTCAATACGCGACACATAATTACAAATAAGACAAAATCTGACATTATTATCCGTGTAACTCGTAAGAAGATATCGAAGCGCGATTTGGGCGTTTGTTGTCATATAATCTACTTCGTCCAAAATCACGAACTTAATCCCGTTTCCAAACATCGATTTGGTGCTGACGAAATTGTTGATTTGATTGCGTATAATATCGATACCTCGCTCATCGGAAGCATTTAAATGTATCATTAACCCGCGGTTCTGCATATTTAGTTTGGATTGGTATGTATTGACAAGATTAATGATGGTGGTGGTTTTTCCAGTGCCAGGAGGGCCATAGAATAATAGGTTCGGAAAATACCCGGTTTTAAGGATATTGGATAAAATTGTGCGGTTCATTGGTTCAAGGACGATTTCATCGAAACACGATGGACGGTATTTTTCAACCCAAGGCATTGCATTATTGATGGTTTGTGTATGTTCCTTTTCCATTCGACGGTTGTATCGCGAGCGGTAGCGTAGCGGAATGGAATCGCGAGCGGTAGCGTGGCGAATGGAATCGCGAGCGGTAGCGTAGCGGAATGGAATCGCGAGCGGTAGCGTAGCGAATGGAATCGCGAGCGGTAGCGTAGCGAATGGAATCGCGAGCGGTAGCGTAGCGAATGGAATCGCGGGCGGTAGCGTAGCGAATGGAATCGCGAGCGGTAGCGTAGCGAATGGAATTGAAACATATTTTTGCGTATTTGCCAATATATACATTTATCCGCGTATTTCATAACAACGATGGCCGGACAAAATAACGGATATTTAGAACTAATATTGGGTTCAATGTTTTCAGGAAAAACATCCTATCTACTAGAAGTGTATAAGAAATGTGTCTTCTGTAATATTCCGGTTGCTGTTATCAATTATGCTGCCGACAAACGTTATACGACAGAGTCGATGCTTTCAACCCACGATAAACAAATGATACCGTGTATTCTTGCTTCTACTATCGTCGACGCCATTACGACCCACGCCGACGAAATCAACGCTGCCGAAACCATCCTCATCAACGAGGGTCAGTTCTTTCCGGATATCGAAGACCAGGTAAAACATCTCGTAGAAAACTCAAACAAGCGCGTTTATATATGCGGTCTGGATGGAGACTTCGAGAGAAAACCAATCGGCAATCTTCTTCAGTTGGTCCCGTTCAGCGACCATATCATCAAATTAAAATCACTATGTAGCTTGTGCCGTGACGGGACGCCAGGCGTGTTCAGCTTCAGAACTACACACGAAAAAGACCAGGTTGTTATCGGTTCGTCAAATTATATTCCATTATGTCGCAAGTGTTATCAGCAAGAGACGGCACACAAAGCGGGGTCGGTCAGCGGCGGCGGCGAACACGAGCATGTGGCGTAAAATTCGCATCGCATCGTAATATAATATTATCGATTTTTCTTTAAGTTCTTTTATAAAGGCAAGCCCGCGCAACAAAAGGGTATAAACATAATTTACGGTATTTCATTATATCATAATGCCGACCTTTTCATTTCCTTCCAATTCGGCGATGGTTACAAAAAAGAAATCAAAAAAAGTAGAAAAAACGGCGCCGGCATCTGAGCCCGAGCCTGAGCCTGAGCCCGAGCCCGAGGCAATGACCGTGAAAGAACCAGAAGAAGCAGAAGAACAAGAACCAGAACAAGAACCAGAAGAACCAGAAGACGAAGAACCTCGACGCGAACCAACATTCCCTGACATTGTGATATTAAAACAAACCGATAAAAACTATATTGTAAAGCATAATCATTATGTTATACCGCTACAAGACAAAGCCGACAACAATAACAACGACATAAAGAATACACCGGTTCATGTATCCGCCATACCATCAGACCTTGTATCCCCGAACCAGATATATAAGGGACAAATTAATAAAAAACGCGGCCGAAAGCCGAAAGCCGGTCTTATACTGAATTCCAACTCCAGTATATACGACACAAGTGAAGTGCCGAATATCATTTTACACTTGAAATGTCATCTTTCCGATTTGAAGCAAAACGATTCTATTTCGAATTATGAGTATACCCCGTCTATAAGTGAAGTGGAATCATATAATCTATCATCAAATATGCTTCAATCCAGCGATATATGTCAATCGTATAGTCCACGACATTATGACGATGAATATGTTGATGAATGTGAAACATCGAACTCGGTGTCTGGTTCGAATGGAAATGCGACCACATCAGGAACAGGAGTAACTTCTGCTTCCACGGCGACATCCGCGACGACATCCGCGACCAAGCCGACACTCGCAACTACCAGTGTGAATGGAATGCCTGCAATGACTAATAAAAAACAAGCAACCGACGCGTCATTACATATTCTTAACGAACGGCAACAAAAAGAAGTTATGAAAAAAATCAATCGTTTAAAATATTCGTTTCATAATGGCGAGACGATTCATATGAAACTTAACCATAAATGTGCGTGTTTTTGGGACACTTGCGAGTTCGATGGGCCTATTTATTATATACCGATTATGATTGTAAATGGTGTATTTCACGTAAGCGGATGTTATTGTTCGCCTGAATGTGCTCTTGCTTCTTTACTTAAAGAACAAATGGATACATCTACGAAATTTGAACGCATTCATCTACTTCATCTATTATACGGAAACGCGAATAGTAAAGGTTTCAAACCAGCCCCAAACCCGAATTATTTACTCGATAAATATTACGGGAATTTAACAATCGACGAATATCGGTCGTTATTGAAAAGCCCGCAAATGATTCATATCGTAAACAAACCATTGACGCATATATTACCGGAATTATACGAAGACAATAACGATTTTCTCGTGAATAGTAAAGTGATTCCTTCCAATAATCTGAAACTGAAGAAACGATACAAGACGATGC
>RGCF01000220.1 GCA_009919265.1 Bacteroidota bacterium
ACAATGAATATTCCCGTTGTAGCTACAATGCCAATGGCGGGTATGATGCCGGTTCAACAAGCGCAGCCAGGACAGCAGCCGCCAGGCCAGCAGCTACCAGGACAGCAGCTACCAGGACAGTCAGCACAAGTAGCCGGAACCGCGTCAAACACTCAACCACAAACCGGCGGAAGTGGCACTGGAAGTAATGAACCCAACGCTCAAGGCGTTAAGACATTTTCAATCAAACTGTAAAATTGAATAATAAAGATTTGTTATTATTATATAGTAAGGTTCCATTTCATTTCATTTCATTATGTCGTCAGCTGCTCCTGTTAGTAGTGGAACTGTTTCCGCTCTATTCAAATCACGCAATATCCTTCTTCAATTACTTGCTCGCCAAGGAATGGATGTATCGAATTATACCGATTACGGTGTTGCCGAAGTCCAGACGATGTATGTGAATAATCAACTGGATATGCTTCTTACCACCGAAAAGGATGTCCATCCCGCGAAAAAGGTATATGTGAAGTATTATTTAGCCAAAACGCTTCGCCGAGAGAATATCAACCATATGATTGACGACCTCTTCTACCTCGAACAAGTGCTCCAGCCCACAGATACACTAATTATTGTTATGAAACAAGAAGTCAATGATACTGTCATCGGTATTCTCAACGAGATTTGGGAAAAGGACGGGATTTTCATCGTGGTTCATTCTCTCGACCGTCTCCAATTCAATATTCTGGAGCATCAATATGTCCCAGAACACGTGGTTTTGACGGGGGCCGAACAGGAAGAAGTGCTCAAGAAATACAATATCACAGACACAAAACAGATGCCTAGTATTTCGCGGTATGACCCAGTAGCACTGGCGATTGGGTTGAGGCCAGGGCAAATATGTAAAATTACGCGTTCCAGTAAGACTTCTGTCACCAGTCTGTATTATAGGTATTGTGTAGCGAAGTAACGGCGGCCGGCCGGTCGGTGGCATAACCGCCAGAGGTGGCGCGGTTTTTTATCACGCGATAATATAACTGTTATATTATCGAGAATTAGAAATGGCGTGTGGTAGCGGCACCAAATTTAGAATTCAATCCAACGGAACAATTGAACTAACTGCTAACGACGATACAAAGGACGCGTGCACTGCTGCTAAATTATTGGATAGGTTACACGATGATTTCACAAAAAAAACAAGAAACACCATGACTTCAAATGTCCCAGATGACGCAAGCGTTCCATCATTTTGGTTGCGAAACCAAGACAAGGTAAGTGGTTTTACTTTAATGAATGAAACCGGTACTTCTACAACAAACCGTTTCACTACTATTTTCACAAGTCAAACAAGCAAAGACCAACCATACCGAACCGCTGTTCACGCGATAATGAACGGAGTGTATCAACCGAATATTGATGAGCAATACTATTTAAAAAATCCGGCAACTGCTCAAACCGACTTGTCGGCACCGGACAATTTCAAAGGAATAAACGGTCTCATCAATTTAAACAATGTTTTAGAAAACTTGATTACTGAAAAGGTGAGGGCAAAAACAGGTTCATCATCCGTAAATATAAAAATATTAGACGACGCCCAGCATTATTCTAAGCGACAGGAGATTAAAACGACGCTTGAAGAAATCGCTCGTCGAGAGAATGAGATATACCGAGAGAAGTTTCTCAATATCATTTTGGTGCTAGTCGGTGTGTTTGTCATTGGAACATTGCTGTCGAAGAAGTTCTATTCGGGTGGTGGCGGAGGAGGTGGCGGCAGCGGCAGCGGTCTATTTGGAAATACATTTACCGGGGTCGGTCTTGGAAGCAGTAGCGGAATATTTAGTCGTTTTGGCGGGCTTGGGTTGGGTAGTAGCGGTCGTTCTCGTCTTAGTGGGTTATTTTCAAGTAACCCATATTCCTTATCCACGCGGTAACGGATAAAATACAAATAAGAATTGTATAATATGTAGTATATATAACATACAATAATGGATATTGAAGAAAAAAGCATACTATTTCCAAATTCGAAGCCAAAATCACTCGACAATTTCGATAATCCTCATACAAGTATCAAGGAGGGCATCAATATCGAAAATGACAATGACCTGAATAAAGCGATGTCTTCTCTTATGACAGAATACGCGAAGGAGAATGGGTCGAAGGAAGGAATGGCGTCGTCGTCGTCGTCGTCGTCGTCGTCGTCCGGGTCTCTCACCGGAACATCGCTGAATTTGAACCTTCTTCAGGGTGACCTTTTCACATATGGAAAATACGATATGAATAAAAACCCAATTCAGCCGTTTACCGTCGACCGTATGCGCGAAGGCTTCGCGGCGGGGGGTGGGGGTAATGGCGGGTCTGTTGTTTCATACAAAGAAGGATTGTCAAATGACGATGACACTTCAAAAGGGACTGTATCTGCTTCGAAAACCGGAACGACTAGTGCCAGTAAAAGCCAGAAATTACTCGACCTCGAGAAGAAATTAAGCGAACTAACGAGTGAATATACCAGTCAGTATCGGATTCAAACCGAAGATATGCTTACTCGTTCTAGGTTTCTTCAAACCAATAGTTTGTATTTGAATAAATTGGTTCGCGATTTGTCATATACAGGAAGTGATGCCAGTGCCGCTTTTTATTATGTAAATCCGTTTGGATATACCCATCGATACAAGGACTTATCATCTGTGATGTTATATGATGATAAGACTTGTCCTGCTATTACACTGAGCGATTCTCTTCCAAGCGACGATAAGACGAACCCATTTAAAATAACACCGGCGTCATTTGTCGATATTAGCAGCGGTAGCGTGAACGGCGGATTTAGTAAATTCTCGGATTTGGCGAGTTATGATATGACCGGGCATACACCGTGTATTACTACGAAGAATGTGAAATTACCGGGTGCTTCATCCTCCGAAGACAAATACGCGTGGGTCGACTTTGAAGGTCGCAAACATGTATACGAAAAGGGGGTTTGGCCGGATAAACGACACTCGACTTGTCTTACGGCGGTTGTTGGCGAACCGATTGTCCTCACGGCAAACCAATACAATTCGATACCTACGGCGGAAGACGCGCCGATGAAAGAAGAAAGCGAATGTTTTCGGGCGAGTGTTTCCCCCACAATTCATACAAAACTTGCAGAGATTAAGAAGAAAATCGACGACACGGTTGCTGAAATAAAGAAGGAGAACCAGAACATCCTGAACACAGCAGCAAATACGACGATTATTCAACGCGATAAAACACTCGCCGAAAAATGGGCGTCTCTCGACGATGATATTTTAGCCCAAGTGAAGAAGATACTCGGGGACTATTATTATCCGGTGGTGTATGTATTCTGGTGTTTCATTATTCTCGTGGCCGTGCTTATGGTGTTTAAATTCGCGTTTCTGTTTATATCGCCTGGCGGCGGCGGTGGCGGCAGTGGCAGTGGCATTGATGGCGGCAACGGCGACCCGAATCGAAGCGGCACGAATATGTCATTGCTAGGTATCGTGATTATGGTGCTTATCGTCATTTTCGCCGTATATTATTACTTTTCATACACTTATAATTTAGATGTAAATATCACGCACAACGATACAGTATACACAACAGTATAATATTCTATGGTATATATATCAGTATATAGAAAATGGGGGACTATTCAAGATTATTGACAAAAATGGAAGAATTGAAAAGCGTTTCGGCTCAATATGATACATTAACCAATGCGCATATGCCGGCTTTTTCGGTCGAAATAAAAAATGACGCCGGGGCTATCACAGGATACACCGATAAATACAGGGTTGATGACAATAAGAATGCCATATCAAATACACCAATGCCTCTTGTTATCCGACCCGGAGAAGATTATGGTGAGTTTTGGAAGTATATTGGAAAAGTGACGGATGATAAAACTGGCGCTGATGCAACCGCTAAACGAACAAACAGCGCCCGAAAGTGTTGGAATTTGGCGGCTGGCAACCCTCGTTTGTTTCAAAAGGTGGTATATACTGGCATCGAGAATACAAGAGAGCCTTCCTGGAATAACAATTGTTATGGTCTTGTTCCGGATGCTCCTAGAAGTGCGTGGTATGACACGCCTTCGCCTGGGTATGTGACGATGGTAGGGAACGATAATAGTTATAATGTTGTCCATGGTAATAATTACAAAGGAAGCGGCATATATACAAAATTAGGAATAAAAGAAACCAACGGGTCTACTGAAACCGGACCGGAAATTGTAAATCGAAAGTCTGCAATGCAATTAAATGACCTTCAAGAGCGCATAAATGGGCTGTCGCGAGATATTGCCACTCAATCAGACGCAGGTATTAATAATGAATTAAATAATTTAGTAGCGTCATCTGCCGATTCAAATTCGATTATCGGGTCAATTAACAATTATATGAATGACGCTGTGGGCAAAATTAAATCCGAGTCCGATATAGCCGGAAAACGCAAAGAAATCAGTAATCTATACGCCGACATCAACGAACAGACCACACTTCGGTCTAGAAAATACACATTCATATTCTATGTTGTCATCACAATAATCATTATTCTTGGATACTGGTCATATACTTCAGAGTTGTCACTACTAGAACAATACAAGATGGTTCAAGACTACTTCGTCGGTTGGGACTGGTGGACATATTGGTGGATGGTTGCTACCGTCGTGATTTTGTTTATCGTCTCGACAATTGGATGGGACATCAAAGGGTATATCATAACAGCATTGAACTATGCTTCCAACCCGGATTTCTGGACGGGACAGTTATGGTGGGTAGGTGTTTCATTTCTAATGTTGATTGTTATTTTCTTTTACGCGACATTCAAGTCGTTTTTCTCGGGCATTGGTGACGGGATGATGAATGCTGTCAATGGTGAAATCGGCGGTAGCGGCGGCGGTGGCGGTGGCG
>RGCF01000023.1 GCA_009919265.1 Bacteroidota bacterium
TTATGCTATTTGTTCCGCAGGCGATAACGATTGAAGGATTGAATGTCATGGTATTGCCGAAATTGAATGCATATATCAATTCAGCATGCACTGTGTTATTGACTTTGGGATATTTCTTCATTCGCAATAAACGCATTGCAGCACATCGTATGATGATGATGAGTGCTTTCGGATTGTCTATTTTGTTTTTGCTTTCTTATGTGACATATCATTCTCAAGCTCCTTCTACATCATTCGGTGGAGAAGGAATCATTCGCATGATATATTTTACAATTCTGATTTCCCATATCAGCTTAGCTGCTATCATTGTCCCTTTGGCTTTGTTTACATTGCTTAGGGCTTGGAGATCAGAATTTCCATTACATAAAAAAATTGCTCGGTGGACATTGCCAATCTGG
This sequence comes from Bacteroidota bacterium, assembly GCA_009919265.1. GTDB lineage: Bacteria > Bacteroidota > Ignavibacteria > Kapaibacteriales > UBA961 > UBA961. Next base: position 399 of record RGCF01000023.1, read on the forward strand.
TTATATGTCACCAGCACAGGAGTTATCGTTTATCTAATGATTTCTCCCTATTACACGATGGGGCAATAATTCATCTTCTGATGAGATTGCTCTTTTTATTTCATCTTTTGTCAGTTCTTTAGAGTAAAGCATGCCACATACTCATTCAGCAGGATTGCTATTTTTACCATTGATCCTGCCATTATTGGGATTTCTGTCTGTACTTTTCATTGACAGAGTACAAGAGAAAGCGATCAAATATGTCACACTGATTTTTTCATTATTGACATTTTTGGCTTCACTCCCATTATGGTTTATGTTCAATGATGGTTTGGATGGTTTTCAATTTTATACCAATATATCTTGGATACCTTCGATAGATTCTGGTTTTAGAATTGGGATAGATGGTATGTCGCTGTTGCTTGTTGTTCTTACAACATTCATCATGCCTATCAGCATTTTGGCTTCTTTCGAGCCAATAGGAAAAAGACTTAAAGAATATTATGCCATGATGTTGCTATTGGAATTTGGCATGCTTGGAGTATTCGTTTCACTTGATACAATGCTGTTTTATGTGTTTTGGGAACTCATTCTTATTCCAATGTATTTCTTGATCGGCATTTGGGGTGGTAAAGACAGAATCTATGCTGCAGTAAAATTCTTTTTATATACACTTGTTGGTTCGCTTCTGATGCTCATTGCAATTGTGTGGATGGGCTTATATGCAAAATGGACACCTGGCGGACATTTCACAACAGACTTTTTATTGCTCAAGCAACTTGCTCCAAGAATACCGATTGATATTCAGATTTGGCTTTTCTTGGCTTTTGCTTTGTCATTCTGTATCAAAGTACCATTATTCCCATTCCACACTTGGCTCCCTGATGCGCACGTGCAAGCACCAACAGCAGGATCGGTCATCCTTGCCGGTGTTCTCCTTAAGATGGGTACATATGGTTTGATTCGCTTCAATCTAGAATTATTCCCGCAAGCACTTCACACTTTTGCTCATCCAATTGCTTGGCTTTCTGTGATTGGTGTTATTTATGGCGCTTTGGTTGCAATGGTTCAAACAGATATCAAAAAACTTGTGGCATATTCATCGGTGAGCCACTTAGGTTTTGTTGTGCTCGGTATAGTGTCGGTTACACCCGAAGGAATTCAAGGGGCAATCATTCAAATGGTAAATCATGGTTTATCAACTGGGATGTTATTCCTTTGTGTAGGAGTACTGTATGAGCGTCGACATACAAGAGAAATTTCTGATTTCGGCGGCATAACCAATGTGATGCCAAAATTTGCGGTACTGTTTACGATTGCCATGATGGCATCAGTTGGTCTTCCCGGACTCAATGGTTTTGTTGGTGAATACCTCACATTGTTCGGATCATTCCAATCCAAGTTTTTGAATAATCCATGGTTTAGCATTTTAAGTGCAAGCGGAGTCATTTTCGCGGCAGTTTATTTATTGTGGATGTTCCAAAGAGTGATGTTTGGTACAAATGACAATCCAAAGAATCACGGATTGACCGATCTTACGAGAAGCGAATACTGGCAATTAATACCGCTGGTAATCTTCATTGTATGGATTGGAGTATATCCCAAGACTTTTCTTTCCAGAACAGAATTATACGCACAAACATTGGTTGGAAGTATAGAAAAAACAGTTCTTGGCACTTCTGCTTATCCAAAAATCAAAGCTCGGCAGATCGAAGAACATACCAATCATACATCTGAGCATTGATTCAGAATTTACGAGGCATCAAAGAATGGCAAATCTGTTAAAGAAAATATTTGAAAGACCGTATGACTGGAAGAAGAATGGTCATGATACAACGGATCAATGGAAGCAAGTTCGCATTGGTGACACAGTGGAGTTTGCAATGACAGTTACCGAAGATGTATTATATACGGTAGAAACATTGTTTCCGGAAACTCAGGAAGCTGTTATTAAGAGAAAGACAATTGATGGCTCCAACGGAGAAACATATCGTGTTGGCATGGTAATGCTAAGACCTGTCAAATCATGATCAACATGTTCATTACAAGAGAAATAACCAAGGAATAGAGGAATGATTCAAGATTTACTGTTGACCGCACCGTTCACATTCTTGTCTGCAATGGCAATCATTGCGATGGTTGTGGATGCATTGATCAAGAATAGTGCTCGCATCACATTCTTGTTCAGCGTGATCACATTAATCGTGTCCGGAATTTTGGCCATTGGAACTTTTGGTCAACATGGTATTGGATTCAATGGCATGATAACCGGTGGTGGCTTTGCATCATATTTTGATGTATTGTTTTCTATTGGAGGTTTGCTCACCATCTTTGCTGCAAGGACATACTTACAAAGAGAGGGAATTGAACATGATGAGTTTTATTCTCTCATCTTATTCGCCATCGGTGGAATGATGCTGATTGGTCACTCAAATAATCTCTTGAGTTTGTTTATTGGCATAGAAATCATGTCTGTAGTGTTTTATGTTCTTTCAGGATATATGCGAAGTTCAGTTGCATCTGTTGAATCTTCGCTCAAGTATTTTCTTCTTGGAGCATTTTCTACAGGTTTCTTGGTATATGGCATGGCATTGATTTATGGGGCAACAGGTAGTATGGATTACAATCATATTGCCATGAATATCACTCGTGGTTCTTTGCCACTTGAATCATTGCTACCAATTGGTATTTCATTGATTGTTATTGGATTAAGTTTTAAAGCAGCAGCATTTCCATTTCATCAATGGGCTCCTGATGTGTATCAAGGTGCACCAACAATCGTAACTGCTTTTATGAGCACAGCAGGTAAAGCCGCTGCATTTGCTGCATTTATGCCAATGATTATGGTATTGATGCCGGCAGCTACAGCGAAATTGCAAATGACATTCGCTGTATTGTCTGCAGCAACTATGTTAATCGGGAATATCAGTGCTCTTGCACAAACAAATATCAAACGAATGCTTGCATTTTCATCTGTGGCTCATGCTGGGTATCTCATGATGGGATTGGTTGCAGGTTCTCAAGCGGGATATAGTGGCATCATGTTCTACCTTACTTCTTATATGTTCATGCAAATTGGATCATTCATCATTGTTGGTTTGCTTGAGCGTCGTGGAGAGGAACATTTGGAGATTGAAGATTATTCCGGACTCAGCAAACAGCATCCTGTATTAGCTGCATTCATGGCAATCTTCATGTTCTCGCTTGCAGGTATTCCTCCTTTTGCAGGATTTTTCGGAAAGTACTACCTCTTTACAGCTGCAATTGATGCCGGGTTCTTGTGGCTTACCATTATAGCTGTTTTGTCTTCTATCATTTCAGTGTATTTCTATATTGGTTTGATAGTAAAAATGTATTTCAAAGATGCGGAAAAAGATATCCCTGATACTGAAATAGGATTATCTGGAATGTCGCTTGTCATAACAATTGCAGGTGTCATTATTCTTGGCATCATGCCATCAGGTATTATCTCAATTGCCAATGCAATATTTGGCCACTCATCTCATTGATTTCACCACTTGGAAGATAAATTATGATGCATATTGCAGAACGCATTTCCCGATTGGGTACAGAAACTGCATTTGAAGTACTAGTCCGTGCTCGCGCTTTGGAAGCCCAAGGTAAAAGCATTGTACACTTGGAAATTGGGCTAGAATCACTTCAAAAACAAGAATGGTGATTATCAATACTCCTCAAAATCCTACCGGTGGTATTCTGACGAAAGAAGATTTACAGCGCATAGCTGAACTTGCAGTCAAGCATGATTTTATTGTATTGAGTGATGAGATCTATTCCCAAATTACGTATGATGGGTTTGTACATGAAACAATCACGCAATTCCCTGGGATGAAAGAACGTACAATATTGCTCGATGGATTTTCAAAAACATTCGCAATGACTGGCTGGCGTATGGGTTATGGTTGTATGCCTGAACATATCGCGCAAGTCGTGGCCAAATTGCAAACAAATTGTACGAGCTGTACAGCAAGTTATAATCAAATTGCTGGGATTGAAGCGTTGTCTGAGCGCACAGATGCAAAAGCTGCTGAATTTGTTGCTGAATTCAAACGAAGAAGAGATGTAATCGTTCAAGCATTGAATGCAATGCCTGGAGTACGATGCCATTCACCAAAAGGTGCTTTCTATGTCTATCCAAATATTGAAGGCACTGGAATGACTTCGCAAGAGTTCGCAGATTTTTCCTTGTATGAAGCAGGTGTTGCTTGTTTAAGTGGAACAGCATTTGGCAGTAATGGTGAAGGATTCGTACGTTTCTCTTATGCAAATTCAGTTGATAATATTGAAGAAGCAATGCGCAGATTATCAGAAGCTTTGGCTAAACGGAATTGATAGATGTATTGTTCAAGGCGTCTTTTAGACGCTTTTTTTTTATGGAAAAAGAAAACACACTGGAAGGTTCACCTTTTTCTTTGCTTAATGAAGAGAGAGCAAGGAAAATTTATGAATGTATTTCAAAAAGACAGCCTACATTGACTATTGTCTTGGAGAATGTACATGATCCACATAATGTATCAGCAGTATTGCGATCATGCGATGCTGTTGGAGTACTTGATGTGCATCTAGTGTATCATTCAGGTCAAACATTCCCTGAATTAGGTGAGAAAAGTTCGGCAAGCGCAAGAAAATGGGTGTTAACGCATAAACATGCTTCGATAGATGCTTGTTATGATCTACTTCGAAAAGAAGGGAAGCGTATTATTACCACTGGTATGTCTGATGAAGCACAATCATTGTACTCCATGGATTTTACGACTCCTATTGCCATTGTCTTTGGGAATGAACATTCAGGAGTTTCCGCCGATGCCATTGCAAAAGCAGATGGAAATATGCTCATACCTCAGGTTGGCATGATTCAAAGTTTGAATATTTCTGTTGCTTGTGCTGTAACCTTATATGAAGCATTCCGTCAACGAATACAACATGGCATGTATGAGAATCCGCAGATGGAATCGCATATTCTCAATCAGTATCTCAATCATTTCTCAGTTAAATAAGGAGAAGACAATGGAAGGAATTCAATACACCATAGCGAATCCTTGGAAACGCGTTCTGGCATATTTTGTCGATTCAATGTTTATGTCTATCATGGCAATAATTCTATTGTTTGCTATTGGAGAAGGCGATGGTCTTGCCTCAATTGCTGAGTATTCTGGTGGTGACATAGATATCATTTTGGAAAAGATCATGCCGACAGTTCAAATCCTCACTGGCCTTCAACTTGTTTTGGGTATTCTGTATTATGGAGTATTTCAGTCGCTATCAAATGGTGGTACATTAGGCAAAAAACTGCTCCATATTCGTATTGTTTGCATAGATGGTTCTGAATTTTCAATACCCAGCTCCATCCTTCGCTATATCGTAAACACCATAACAATGCAGCTGTGTTTTCTGCTTGCGGTGGTTTTGTTCTTTACCACGTATAGACAAGCTTTACATGATTTACTTGTAAAAACCATCGTTGTGGACGAGTAATTTCCCATGACTTCTGCTCAACGACTCTCAATAGCAGTATTCATTCTTTGGGCTTCGGGTCTTTCAATTGGATACATTCTATTAAACTATCCTCCCAGTCAATATGCTTATATCCCTTGCATGTTTCATTTGACCACGGGATTGCATTGCCCTGGTTGTGGATCGACAAGGGCAATCGCATCGTTATTGAGAGGTGATATAGCAATGGCATTGAAGAATAATCTTCTTATTGTGTTATGGGGACCCTATCTAGCCTACAGAGGAATGCAACAACTTCGATCTTGGATTGACGGCAAACCCAAAACAATTTGGGAACCTCCCAAACAATCAATCATCCTCTTTTTGATAGTGACTATTATGTACACAGTTCTCAGAAATGTACCCATAGAAGCAATTCATGAATTGCTCGCACCATCAGTCCATTAACAATCAGAGCATTCCAACAGAATACTGACAAGTCTTTCCAAACCTTGCCTATCATCTTCATTAAAACAAGCAAGCATAGGACTGTCAATGTCCAAAACACCAATAAGTTCATTGTTTTTCATGAGTGGAATCACAATCTCAGAGCGAGAATCCACATCGCATGCAATATGTCCTGGAAACTTATCCACATCTTGTACAATCAGTGATTCCAATCGCTGTGCAGAAGTTCCACATACCCCTTTTCCCACTGAAATGCGCACACAAGCAGGCTTCCCTTGGAATGGACCCAATACCAATTCGCCAAGATTCATGAGATAGAATCCACACCAGTTGATATTTTTAAGGCTAAAAAACAACAAAGAAGCCATATTGGCCATATTTGGTAGGAATTGCCGTTCCTCTCCCAACAATGCTATAAGCGACTTTTCTAACTCTATATATTGTAATGACTTAGGTAGTTCGTTATTTATGTGATTTATTGTAAACATTTGATTTGTAAAGAATTATGAACTAAAATTAAGTGTAATTTAATTGGCAAAGTTCGAAAATTTTCTGAAATTGCATTCCTGCTTTAGGAAATGATGTTCTGCTTTTAGCATAAAGAGCAGTTTTTTTTCACCAGTTATGAACATCATTATCCACAGCACTAATTGGGAGCTCATCTGACTCTGGGGGGAGGCAGGTTGAGATTATTCATTATAAGAAGGAGGCCCCTATGCACAAAAAATCATTGCACATGCATAGCCAATTCCTCTCGATCAGCCACAACAAATCTATGTTGTTCATGATTGTGTTTTTAGCAATGGTAACGATGTTCTTTGTCAATTCAGTAGAAGCTCGCAAGTCCAAGAATGGATATGGGCCTGTAGTTCACGATTCAGTGCGCTATAGTGGCTTCCATGCAAAGATACCTAGACAATTTGGTCCTGGTTCTTGGTATGGCAAAGAATTTCACAATCGTAGAACAGCAAGTGGGCAAACATTTGACATGTACGGTTATACTGCCGCTCATCGCACATTACCACTTGGTTCTATCGCTAAAGTAACAAGTCAAGTCACAGGAAAATCAGTTTTAGTATGCATCAATGACAGAGGTCCTTATGTATATCCTCGTATTATTGATTTGTCATACACCGCTGCCGGTCAAATAGGCAAGCACTTGAATAAATTGACAGTAGAGTATTTCACTCCTGAACATTTGTCATTGCTAGGTCCTTTGACCTTTAACACAGCCAAATATTTTGGATTTACCGCGGATCATCAGCCGCTTATTGTTCCTTTATATGCTTGTACGAATCTTGAAGTGTTCTCAGACTTTTCGTCTGCAGTTAAGCGCCATCAAGCTCGTCAGACAATTGAACAAAAGTCAGGAAATCAAGCAGTATTAATGATTGTGCCTGATATGCCTGCTGAAAAAGGCAGAAAGCCGCGTATGCCTAAATATACATACCTTGTCAGTTCTGTAAGCCCCGAGCTTGCTCTGTCACTCGTGCACCCTACTGACAAATAACAATGAATCATTCATGATAAAACCCCGCCATTTGGTGGGGTTTTTTTGTTCTATGTTCTCCAATTGCAGGCATGCTTTCGATTTTGTATTTTGCATGTTCAATTCTACTACACAAAGATGGAATGTAAACCCATGACACTGTTGAAAAAACACATGTTGCTCGGACTGATCCTCGGATCACTCATCATCCAAAGCTTTCAATGTGCTTCACCTGATTTTACGGGTGCAAAGCTAGCCTATAATCAGAAAGATTATAATAAGGCAATGATTGCTTTGCAAAAAGAAGTGACTAAAAATCCTACCAATGCTGAAGCTTGGTACCTTCTTGCAGATTGTCATTATAGATTGAATGATCTACCCAAAGCAGTACAGAATTCTCTTGAAGCTTCAAAAAGAGCTGACAAAGAACCAATGAAAACTAAAGTCGCCGATCAACTCTTCTTTCTTTGGGCTGAGATTTACAATAAAGGAACTAGCGCTTATAATGAATTCTTGAGTAAAGATAAATCTGGCGATATAACGGAGATGACTGCTCTTCTTGATTTGGCGATTTCTATCAAACCTGAAAATACCGAGCCATTAGCTCTCCTCGGAAATATCTATGAATTAAAAGGGGATACAACAAAAGCTATTGCTTCTTATGAACAGTATGTACGACAATTGACACCCTATATTGAATTCATGAAAAAAAATGGAATGTCTCTCGGTATGTCTCGTGAAGAAGCATTGAGAGTATTGGGAAAACCAGCAAATTCAAAAGCATTTCCAGATAATAATGGCGACTCACTGTTGATTGACAAATTGATCATCGGTGGAGATGAAGTATTTGTTTCCTCTGTAAAAAAAGAGGGTGGAAAAGCAATTATAGAAGGAGTTCGTTCACAATTGCCTAAGTCTTGGCTCAATCAAGAACGCGAGCGCTTTTATTCCATGAATATTCGTCCATTTGTCAATCTTGCATACTTATATTATGGTTCAAAATCATTGGATAAAGCAGTAGACATTATTGAGTTTACTTTATCTATCAATCCAACAGATGATGATTTGGCAAGTTTGAAGATACAGATCTATGATGAGCAAGGGAAATCTGATGAAGTGCTGAAATCATTGGAGATTGCTGCAAATAAAAATCCGAACAATAAGACATATCTTGAGCAATATGCTCGGGTTTTGGCAAGACAAAAACAATATGATAAAGCAATTGCTAATTATGAAAAAGCTTTGTCAATTGACCCCAATTTTGAAAATGCAATTTTCAATATTGGTGCTTGCTATGTAAATAAAGCTGTTGAAATCATTGATGAAGAGAATAAGAAGATTGATGCAAATTCAAAATATAAACCAGATGAATCAAAATATTTTCCTCTGTTAAATAAAGCCGCTGATTTCTTTTCTCAGTATAGAAGTTATGCTGCAAACAAAGATAATTTGGGTGTATTGCAACAATTGTCTGATATCTATCTCATCACTCGGCAGAATGACAAGTTTAAGAAAATAGTTATTGACCTTGAAGCTGCAGAACCGGCAAACCTTACCAATTCTTCATATTATGAGTATATGGGTAAGATTTATGCTAAACAAGGTTTGAAAGATAAAGCTGATGCTGCATTTCGTATGGCTGATACATTAAAGAAAAACAAGTAATTCAAATAATGGAGCAATATTTCATGTCTGAAAAAGAACAGGAACCACAACACATCAATATTGAGCTTGGTGAAAAGGAAGCTGAAGGAATTTATTCAAACCTTGCTATTATTCGTCACTCACCTGCAGAATTTGTTGTTGATTTTACTCGAATTCTGCCTGATGTGCCAAAAGCTCGTGTTCATGCGCGTATCATCATGACACCGCAACATGCAAAGATGCTATTGCATTCACTAACAGATAATATCATTCGTTTTGAACAGGAACATGGTGAGATTCAAATGGATGGTCAAGTTGCCCTAGATACAAAACAAGTACATTGATACACTGAGAATATCCAAGCCACACAGTTATTGTGTGGCTTTTTTTTTATGAACAAAACATTGCCAAAATCATCTGTAGTTATTCTACTTCATACGCATATGCCTTATGTGCTACAACATGGTACATGGCCTCATGGGAATACTTGGCTTTTTGAAGTTGTACTTGAATCCTATATACCTTTACTGAATATTATCAATGAATTGCATGAACAGGGATTGCAATCACATCTTACATTAAGTATCTCCCCAATATTGACTGAACAATTGTCGCACCCTGAATTTCCTGCATTATTAATGCAGTATGCTCTAGAGCAACAAGTACAAGCGGGTACTGATATTCAGAAATTTATGAAATATCCTCATGCTGCATGGAATATTCCAATGGGTCATTATTGGAAAGAGTGGTATTCCAAGAGAATACATGAATTTTCAACAATGTATGAGAATTCCATTACGAATGCATTAAGATTTCTCAGTGAAAAGAAACTGATTGAACTTATACCAACCTCAATAACGCATGCATATCTTCCACTGTTGCAGAATAGCAAAGCAATTAATCTACAAATTGGGAAAGCAATTTCACTACATGAACAAGCATATCACTGTAAACCGGTTGCATTCTGGTTACCAGAATGTGGATATAGTCCTGAGATTCCCATTACCGATCTTCATGCAGTTCGTGGTATTCAAGAGTATCTCATAAATAATGGTATTCGTTCAACAATACTCAATCAGACCAATAAAGTAGAGTATTCTACTGATAATTCGAGTATTCATTACTTACCGGAGCATCTGCGACCCTTGCAACTTGTTCAACTGCAATCAACAATCAATGATGAACAGTATCTTTCAGTGTTTATACGGCATCAAGATCTATGTTCAAAGATTTGGGGAGAAGACATTGGATATCCGGCACATGCGGACTATCTGGACTTTCATAAGAAAGAATATGACTCATCTTTAAAGTATTGGAAAGTAACCAATCTACATACGGGAGCTGATTCTAAACAACCATATAACCCCGAAAGAGCAATGCAACAGACTTCATACGATGCAAAGGAATTTGTTCGAGAGTTGGAAGCTCATGTGATTGCATATCAACAAATAATAGATCAACCTGGTGTTATATGCCTAGCATTTGACACTGAATTGTTTGGACATTGGTGGTTCGAAGGACCAAAATTCTTACAAGATCTGATACAGTATATTTCAGAATCAGACTATGTACAAATGCAAACTCTGTCAGATGCAGTCAGCAGACATGATCATTCATCAACAGTTAGATCTGCATCAGGATCATGGGGTAAAAATGGAAATATGGATTCTTGGCTGAATCAAGATACGAAGAGTATATGGGATGCAATTCATAACGCACAAACACAATTGGATTCAATAGTAAAATCTGGTACTGCATTTGGGAATCATAAGCAACATATTCTCAGTCTTGCTTTGCGTGAATTAGTATTGATGCAATCTTCTGATTGGACATGGCTGATATCAATGAATACGGCATCCGATTATGCGCTGCAGAGATTCAATAATCACCATTCGACATTTGATGCCTTGCTTACCATGTTTGTGGATATGGGTGATAGAGAGACATGTACAGAGGAGGAGAGTCAAATTCTTGCTCGCATTGCGAAAAGAGATGATACTTTACAGGAGATTGAAATTCAGGATTGGAATCATCCTACATGATGATATCGGCGTATTCCTGCTGAATATGTAGCAAGAACTGATGTATTGAGGATGTCTTTAGCTTCACATGAGCATATGTCTTGACTCAAAATAGTAAGGTCAGCATCAAACTTTATCGCAATCTTTCCTCTTCGATATTCCATTCCAGCAGCTTCATGTGCCCAAGTTGTATAGCTCAATAGCGCCTCTTCGGCTGATAGTATTTCTTCTGGCATCCAGGCATGTGTATCATCAAATGGAATTCTTCTACAATAGGCATCTATTCCAATCAATGGATTTGCAGACTCAATGGGGAAGTCAGAACTTCCTGCAGGCTTTATACCATGTTTTACAAGTGTTTTCCATGGATAGGCGATGCTCTTTCTTTCACCCAAGCGCACTTTGGCCATTGTTGCATCGCTAATGCAATGAACAGATTGCGGTATGGCTTTTATGTTGTGCTTGCCAATACGCTCTATGTCTTCTTCTGTTATGATCTGTGTATGTTCAATTCGTAAAATCACATCTTCATCAGCTATGCCTTCTCTTCTGAGTCTTTCATAGGCATTAATTACGATGTGATTTGCCATGTCACCAATAGCATGTGTTGCAATCGAAAAACCTTCCTCTATTCCGCGTTTAGCATGTTCATAGAGTATTTCTTCATTCATGAGAATTAAACCTTTGTGATCCGCATCGGCATAGGGTTCTATCATTGCGGCGCCTCTTGATCCAAGAGCGCCATCTGCAAAGAATTTTAAACCAGCAATTCTCACAAATTCTCCGCCGGCAGGTAAACATCCATGATCAATCCACTGATGTTGCTGTGCTTTTACATAGGATTGGATACGAATTGGTAATTGCCCATTTTCGGCAAGTTCAAGATACAGTGGCAATAATGTTGGATGAACATCCATATCATGAACTTCTGTCAAACCAAGAGTAGAACAATGCTTTGCGGCAGTCAGGATATTTTTGATTTTCGCATCATTTGTTTGATCAGGCACTAGATGTGCAATGAGGTCCATGGCATTGTCAATCAATATGCCGGTTGCCTTTCCTTGCATGCGAAGAATAGAACCTCCTTCGGGGTCTTGAGTATCATCAGTAATTCCTGCATACTCCATTGCTTTTGTGTTAACCCATGCAGCATGCCCATCTGCTCTTCTCAGATAAACTGGTGTATTTGGGAATAATGCATCCAAATCTTGTGCTGTAGGATAAACCTTTTCTTCCCACAATTCCTGATTCCAACCCATCCCATAGAGCCAATCGCCACGCAATTCCGTATGTCTGTTGCATGCATCCAGCGTTTCATTTTTTGATGATAATTGATACAATTGCAAACCATTGAGTAATTCTCCCATTGCATGAAGATGACAATGCGCATCTACAAGTCCGGGTATTACAAATGCACCAGGATATGAATGTATTCCTTGTTCAGATATAATTGTCACTGTGCCGGGAGTATATTCTATACCGATAATTCGACCGCGCTCAATGGTAATTGTTGCTTGAAGTGGTTTCATGGGTTGAATCATACAACAAAAAACCGGTTATGCTTGGTGCTCTTTTGGCATGCATAACCGGTTCATGATTTTATCAGAAATTAATTTCTTCTTCTACTTGGATCGATTTCATCGAGATATGCCACTTTTGCAATTAATTGTTCTTCGGTTTCAACATTGCTTGCATCAGGTAAACAACAATCGACTGGACATACTGCTGCACATTGAGGTTCATCATGGAATGTTTTACACTCAGTACATTTATCGGGTACGATATAGTAAAAGTCAGGCTTCCAAAAATCTCCATTGAAATTTCCGGGGGAAGTAGAATCTTCATATTGTTTCTCACCCAAAGTCCACACTGTTCCACCTTCATAGATGGCATTGTTTGGACACTCTGGTTCGCATGCTCCGCAATTGATGCAATCATCGGCATTTATGTAAATAGCCATGTGTGTTTTTCCTCTTACACTATACTAATTAAAATGGAACATCTTCATAATCGCCACCAGCTGCAGGTGGTTCTTGACCATAATTTGGAGTTTGTGGTGCAGAAGTACCACCGGATTGACGATCAATTCTCCATGCATTGATATTAGTAATATAGACTTGACGACCGTCTTTGGTATTGACTAATTTTCCGCGTAAATCAAATGAAACTTTCACTTGATCACCTTTATTCATGGAATCAAGTAGATCGCATTTGTCTTGTACAGCTTGCATTTTGATATATTCATTATACATGCCGCTAGTAGTTTCGACCACAAATTCTCTTTTTTTGAAAGTGTCAGTGATCTGTTGCGTATCGAAGATTTCAAACAATCTTCCTTGCAATTCATAAGCCATTAGATACCTTGTTATTAACGTTTATCAATGATGATCAGAAATTTGGAATTCCAGAATTTTACCGGATCAATGATTGCCATGCCTGTGGAGACTCGTTCAAGTAATCGCGGATTATGCGAGGAAACTATCTGAAATTTGTCAGGAATGGGCAATGTACGAACCGAACGAGCATCTATTTTGATAAAATCCTGCTCATTTAAGTTTTTTCCGGGCACAAAGGTTCCACCAATCCCAAGAAATCCTCTTCCTTCTTCGGCAATGATGCCTCGTTCTTCGAGGTCATTTGCTTTGCCAATGATATAGTAGTATGTACTTCTTTCCATTTCAATGCGATCCTTTTCGGATGACATTGTAGTCACTTGTTCTTTGTATTTGTCCCTGCTTTCCGTAATGATGCCGGCATCAGCCTTCAATTGTGAAATTTCATTGTCGCGCACAAGTAATTGCTCTTTCATAGTAGCGACATTGCGCTCCATTTCAGCAATCTTTTTGGTGAGAGCGTCGGCATTACTTTGCATCATGCGAATTTTCGCACTACTGGATTTAATAATCTGCTGAGAAATGGTCAATGAATCAGAGAGTCTTCTAATTTTCCCTAAAATTCTTTCTCTATCAATACCGGAAGAAGTTTTGAATTCGTCCATGGCAGAATAGATATCATTGATGAAGCTGGAAGTTTCCATCAATTCTGTCATGAGCCTGTCTTTTTCTAAAGACAAAGCCTCGAGCTCAGCATTGTCAGCAATCAATTGCTCCATTGTTTTACCATTGATTGTCGCTGGCTCATCTGTCTTTTCTTTGCATGAGGATGCAAAGAGAAAAACCAATAGGCAGATGCATGCCAAGGGACCGACCCTTACAGTGCGCTTTGGCAAGAATGTGTTCGAAAACATTGAAAATCCATTGAATGGAGAAAAATTCTTAACAATGTGCAATTTACGGATTTACGCTGAAAGTGCTATATGTACTTTGCCCCGAGAAAGCACTTATCCACGAAATATCGCCAATGGGTCTTTTAGAAGTGCAGTAAGACCTTCTATGTCTTTTGCGCCTGCAGTAGCCATATGAGCTTTCCCGCCACCGCCGCCGCCAAGTTTTTTGGCAATTATTCCTACCAATTGTCCTGCAGGTCTTTCTTTTGCTATATCGTCTGTGGCAATGCATACGAGTGAGATCTTGTCATCATTCACCGATGCTATAAGACCCAATCCTTGATTTTTTAATGCATTTCTTAATGAATCCCCTAATTGTTTTGCTTCATCCATACTCAATCCATCGGCACGCAGGGAAGCAAAGCGAATGGTTGTATCTGGTATTATGACTGAGGTATTGATTATTTGTTCCAATTGCGTGGAAAGATCTCCAACTTTCATTCCTGAGAGTTCTTTTTCGAGAGCTTTTATGGTATCCATCGCAGACTGAAGCGCTACTTCTTTGCCTTGTACATTTGCCTGTAATTCTTGGATATAGCGCTCAATACCAAAGGATGAAATTGCCTCGATTCTTCTGATGCCGGATGCGACGGAGGTTTCACTCATAATGTGAAAATATCCTATGTCTGCAGTATTGATAACATGGGTGCCACCACAGAATTCAGATGAAAATGATTCATCCATTGTGACCACTCGAACAGAATCTCCGTATTTATCACCAAAGAACATTTTTACATGTGGTACTTTTCGGGCCTCTTCAATTGGAAGTTCTCTTGTGATGACCTCAATGCGTTCTCGTATTTTTTCATTGACAATTGCTTGTATGTCGACGAGTTCTTCTTGGCTGACTTTTTGTATATGGGAAAAATCAAATCGCAGAGAATCAGGTCCGACGAAGGAACCGGATTGTTGAACATGTGTCCCAAGGACTCTGCGCAATGCTTCATGCAACAGATGCGTTGCTGAATGATTTTTCTGAATATCCCAACGCCTATTGTGATTAACAGAAAGATGTGCCTGTTTCCCAGTTGCTTCTGATAGTGGTTTATCCAGTACATGGATGAATGCAGACCCTGATTTTCGTACATCTTCTACATGATAAGAAACATTATCAACAGTGATAATGCCGGTATCAGAAACCTGTCCACCCATTTCTGCATAGAAAGGTGTTTCATTTGTTATTACAGTCAATTCTTCAGCAAATGCAATAGTTGAATCAAGTATTAGTTGATTCCAACCAGTAAATGTAGTATGAATATCATGCTGAATCGATGTGACTTCTTGAATTATTTGTTTTCGTGCACTTCGTGATCTATTTCTTTGCTCATTCATTAAACTTGTGAACCCATCCATATCGATGGAAAGATTTCTTTCTCTGGCAAGCAATTCCGTGAGATCTGCGGGAAATCCAAATGAATCATAGAGTAAAAAGAGATCTGCTCCGGAGATTGTTGATGTCTGATCCTTTTGCATGGCAGATTGTATTTCTTCAAAACGCTCCAAACCTCGTTCCAATGTTTGAAGGAAGCTTTCTTCCTCTGCCTTGATAACACGTTTAATATGTTCGAGATTCTGGGGTACTTCAGGAAAGACGCTACCCATTGTGTCGGATAGAACATCCGTGAGTTGATACATCATTGGAGCACGGAATCCCAAATTCCTTGCATAACGACAAGCTCTACGCAAAATACGCCTCAGTACATAACCGCGTCCTTCATTGCCAGGCATTGCGCCATCGGCAATCGAGAATACAAGTGTTCGAATATGGTCGGCAATGACTCGCATTGCAATACCATCTTTATTATCTAGGTCTCTTGAATATGAACGCTTGCTGAATTGTTCGATAGCTTGTATGATAGGTGTAAAGACATCGGTTTCATAATTGGAATGTACTTGTTGCAGTACAGCACATATACGCTCAAATCCCATGCCTGTGTCAACATGTTTTTGAGCCAAGTCCTCCAATGAACCATCGCTTTTTCGATTGTATTGAATGAACACTAGATTCCATATTTCAATTACTTCAGGTACTCCTGCATTAACAAGTGGGCCGCCGGAAAGATCGGGAGTGCGATCGAAATGAATCTCAGAACAAGGACCGCAAGGGCCTGTATCACCCATTTCCCAAAAATTATCTTTTTCATCACAACGATGAATATGCGTTTCCGGCAAATATGCCTTCCACAATTCATAAGCTTCATCATCAGTTCTGAACACAGTTGCATGAAGTCTGTCTGTTGGCAATTTCCAAACATCGGTAAGCAATTCCCATGCAAATGCTATTGCTTCTCGTTTGTAATAATCTCCAAAGCTCCAATTGCCGAGCATTTCAAACAAGGTGTGATGATAGGTATCATAGCCCACTTCTTCTAAATCATTATGCTTTCCTGAAACACGTATGCATTTTTGAGTATCTGCACAACGAGTGAACTCTCTTTTACCTTGACCCAAGAATACATCTTTAAACTGATTCATCCCGGCATTTGTAAACAATAGTGTAGGGTCGCCATGTGGAATAACTGGCGCACTTGGCACGATTGTATGGCCTTTTGATGCAAAAAAATCCAGGAACGATGATCGTATTTCGCGTGAAGTCATGTTTAATGAACGTGTAATTGAGAATATGCTCAAAAATACGTTTTTTTTGCGAGTTCATTTTGTGTTGAATTGCTCAAACACGCTGCATTGGGGTTTTGATCATAGATCGAACTAGGGGCGATCGTAAACGATGGGCATTGAAATATTCAGAGATGCCATGAAATGGGGTTGATCCGGATTGGGGACTCTGTATCACAGTTGCATAACGATAATAAAATGGACCAAATTCCATAGTATTTACATTAGTTAATTTCAGGTCAATAGGCTCCCCTGAGATAAATCCTGAAATTTCTATGGTTTGTGCAATCTTCATGAGTGAAAAAGTCATATTAACATCATTGAGTTGTATTGAGCAATCCTCTACTTGTCTTATTCCATGCTCACTATCTGCAATGAATGCAATGCTGAACGCAGCATGTCGGGAACAAGGCGGATAATGATAATAAATCAATGTTCGATGTTCATCGAGGGGAATTCTTCCCCAATACCAATCATCATAATCAGCATCCAAAGCATCATCACCGGAATTGCAGTCATGATAGCCATGACCGGAAAAAACAAGAGACTCACTTTCATCTTGATATTGCCTAATTGAAAGTTCGCCTTGCACTTCGCACATTGGGGCAATCAATCTCCAACAATGATTACCTTCTCCTTTATGTTCATTCACATTATTAGCGGTAATTGGGATAAAAGAAAAAACTCCTTTTATTGAGTTTGTTGAATGTGGAAAGAATGTATCAATAGAGATTTTATATACATGGTCTTTTGTCCGCTGCATTGTTACATCGCCCATTTGGATTATGAGTTCGTCATCATTCATGTATATGTCATGCTGATTGACATGATGCACATATCCTGCAATTTTTTTCCCATTTCTATACAGCGATATTGCATATCCTCTGTAATCTTCAGCATTGGCATTTGGCATTGCTTCTAGCCAATATGGAGACATAGGCATTCCATCAAATAAAATAATAGTAATTGCAAGGTCTTGTAATTCATCGATAGCGTCAAAATACCACCACTCATATGTTCCGGCAGATTGTGATCTTTTTGGAATATCGCCTTCCATTCCCAATTGTACCTGCATCATGAATATGGATTCCTTCCGTAAAATGTTGGGGGATTCTCATGGTCTTTTTGAGAATGTTCTAGGATGGGCAATACAATTGTGATCATTGTCCCTTTGCCTGGTGTGCTTTCAGCTCGTATTGTTCCTTGATGAGCTTCGATGATCCACTTTACGATTGACAAACCGAGTCCATTACCTTGGATATCTTGCGAGCGAGCCTGATCAGCTCTATAAAATCTGTCAAAAATATGTGGCAGATGTTCTTTTGAAATACCAACTCCTGTATCGCTTACTCTCAGTATCACACGATCACCTTCTTTGACCATTCTCATGAGAATGTCACCACCACTTGGAGTATATTTGATTGCATTATCTACAATATTCAACAATGCTTGATGCAAACGAACAGAATCTCCATCGATAAAAATGAAAGGCTCAATCATGCTCCCAACAGATATAGATCGTTCTTCTGCGAGAATCATGGCATCTTCCCCTAATTCTTCCAGCATAGCGCTCAGATTCACAACTGCATGTTCAATGCTGACCTGCCCTGTTTCTGCACGGGATAAATCTAATAGTGTGCGAACTACCTTTGATAATCGTCCAACTTCCTCAAGCGCACTGATGAGTAGCGTTTGATATTCTTCAGGAGACTTATCGCTACGCAATGCAACTTCCAATTCACCTGTTAGTATGGCAAGGGGAGTTCTCAACTCATGCGATACATCAGCAGTAAACTGTTTGATTTGATTGAATGAGTCTTCGAGTCGGGCAATCATTTCATTCAATGTGTGCGTTAATCGAGCAACTTCATCATTGGTTTTCGGTTCTGGAAGACGATTGCTCAAATTGCTCGCAGTGATTTCGCGGGCTGATTGAGATAAATCATCAATTGGCTTGAGTGAAACTCGCGCAAGAATAAATCCTCCCAATGTAGAAATAAAAAGCACAATTGGGAATCCAATGAGTAATGCATTGAATAGTTCATATAATGTTGAATCAATTTCTTCTAGAGAGTATCCAACAGTAATAAACGCTTTGGCTGTTTTTCTTCTGTAAAGTCGAAGATTTTGCGTCTGACCTTTAAACATACCAAGTGTTGAAATGAATGATATTCCCGAAGGCGATGTGGTTGCATCAAGTAGTGGTAGGGAAGTAGTGTCGAGATTTTCGGATCTCCAGACAATCTGTCCATTTAAGTCGGCAATTTGAATATAGTAGTTTTTGGGATTGAACAAAATATGTTCATACACTGCAGACCAAACCGGGTCTTCATAAATTTCCGATGAGTCAGACCGAGACATTCTCATCGTATCATTGATGCTTGTTGAATTTCTGAAAAATGCGAATGAATCGGTTGGGATTTCTTGTTGATTTCTTCTGGATTTCTTTCTTCTTTGCGTAGCAGGTCGCAAAGGTTGCATGGTTTCTCTTTGTTTCTTTCGAATGATAAAATCAAGTGATGTGGCAACTCGTTCCAAAGAGGCATCAAGATTTTGATAGAGGTCTTTGGACACTGTCAAATATGCAGCAATACCAAATACCAGCAATGTTAAAGTAACGATTGCGCTATACCAAAAAACCAATCTAAAACGTAAAGAAATACTTTTCATGTATATTCAATTGTGAAATGGTTGTGCAATCTATGAAAATTAAAGATGAGCTCTTTGTTGATTAATCATTTTAAGATGAAACCAGTTTCTAGTGCCCAAAATAGTAGGTCCATTTCTTCCATCGGAATTTGTACTTCCTTACAATAGTTCAACCAAGCTTTCTCAATTGCTATATATACATTCCTACTTGTTACTGGTTTTTTTGCAGAGCGTATACCGCATTCAATCAAATGTTTCAGGATATGTCTGTCCAAAATGGTTGGCCCAAATATCCCGATATTTCTCATGAAATGTGCAGCTTCCTTCATCCCAAATCCACGAATGTTCTTTGTCAGAATATCCCTCAATAGCATAGGTTGATGTGTGTAGGACTTGATTTGATTGCGAATGAATTGAAACTGCCCTTTTAATGCTTGTAGATTCTTTGTTTTTTGATTGTGAAATCGAATATAATGCTCAGGATCTCTGAGTAATGGGAGTGGATCAAAATCGGAGTGTTCAAAGTCCATTTCAATGAGCTTTTTTACAACCATATCAGCATGAACT
Organism: Bacteroidota bacterium; assembly: GCA_009919265.1. Taxonomy (GTDB): domain Bacteria; phylum Bacteroidota; class Ignavibacteria; order Kapaibacteriales; family UBA961; genus UBA961. The sequence continues at coordinate 20,569 of RGCF01000023.1, forward strand.
GCTTTGGACTGTGGCGTCAAAATGCAATAACAAGCTTCATAAAACCAGTCTTTTTCGGATATCTGAGTGAAGAGCTGCAATCTCATTCGGATATCATCCTTCATCTCCTCATAATGAGTAGCATAGAACTCCGGAAATTGCTTGATATTCTTTTTCATCTGTTCCTAAATCGGGAATTGATTTCGTATTTTGCATGCGAATATTGTGATTTTCCTCAAGCGTACCATCGCTCTTCATCAAACTTTCGTTTTATCCATGCCTACAGCATTATTCATCGATTCCATGGGTCTTGTTTTTCGGGCCTATCATGCCATGTCAAAAAGCGGTTTTAAAGCACCAAATGGTGAGCCAACAGGTGCAGTCTTTGGTTTTGCAAATATGATCACCTCCTTACTAGACCGAGAAAAACCTGATTTCATTGCAGCAGCATTCGATACCTCTGCCCCAACCTTCAGACATGAGAAATATGATGGATATAAAGCACATCGCGATGAATTTCCTGAAGAATTGATTCCTCAAATGCCAAGAATAAAGGATTTCCTGAGGCATATAGGTGTGCCTGTATTAGAATTACCAGGATTTGAAGCAGATGATATTATTGGTACACTGGCGAAGCAAGCGGGTGCATTAGGTTATGAAGTACGATGTCTGACTTCAGACAAAGACTATTTCCAATTGGTAGATGATCGCATCTGCATACTTCGTCCGGGGAAAGATGCAAATGTCTATGATGAGTATAGAAGAGAGCAAGTAAAGGAAAAAATGGGCGTTTATCCAGAGCAAATCATAGACTTACTAGCGCTAATAGGAGATGCTTCAGACAATATACCAGGTGTCAAGGGTATTGGTGAAAAAACTGCACAACCTTTGATTGAAAAGTATGGCTCTGTTGATAAGCTTTATGAATCAATCGAAGACATTGAAAGAGAGACTGTAAAGAAAAAATTGATGGAAGGAAAAGACTCAGCGATTCTCTCCAAAGAATTGGTGACAATACATACAGAAGTTCCACTACCATTATCACTTCAAGAATGTGTGCCAATGCAGCCAAATCCAACAGAGATTGATGCACTGTTCTCATTATTGCAATTCAACACATTAAAGCGTAAATGGGCGGAAAGAACATCGGGCCAAATCAATGCTGCCGAAAGAACAGAATCAAGTCCATTATATGAACATGTATCCTCTCGAGAACATGATTATGTATTGGTTGCAGATGAACTTACTTTCAAGCTCATGATGCATGAGTTAAAAGTGTCGAAGAGAATATGTTTTGATTTGGAAACAACTTCGCTTGATACTATGAATTGCTCCATTGTAGGATTTGCCATAAGCCCAAAACCAGGCAAAGCTTTTTTTGTCTTGACTCATGATCGTGATATGAATCAAGATACATTTGGTGACTCCTTATTCGATATCTCAGATAATTCGGATCAACCTCCTCATAAACATGCAGTATCATTGAATGTACATGAAGTTGCAGGTGCATTAAAGCCAATATTGGAAGATCCTGCAATTCAGAAAATTGCTCAACATGGAAAATTCGATGCATTGATTTTAAAACGCTATGGTATAACAGTTCATCCTTTGTCATTTGATCCCATGCTTGCGAGTTATGTTCTCAATCCGGATACACCGCATGGAATGGATGCCCTTGCAAAAACATGGTTGCAATATGAACCGATACCAATCAGTGCATTGATTGGAGAGAAAAAGCAAGGTTCTATGCGGGATGTAGAGCCTTTGAAGTTAATGGAATATGCTGCTGAAGATGCTGACATCACACTTACACTTGCTGATCGATTGGAGCAAGAATTGCAATCATCTGGTCAGTCTGATTTTGCAAAAAGTGTTGAATTTCCATTGAGTGAAGTTCTTGTCGAAATGGAATTCAATGGTGTATCTATTGATTTGCAAGCATTAAGCTCAATCTCAATTCATATCCGCGAAGAAGTATCAAAGCTCAAACACAAAATATATGAAGCTGCCGGAACGGATACCTTCAATATTGATTCTCCTAAACAAGTAGGTGAGATTCTTTTTGAGCGACTTTCTTTACCAGCTCCCAAAAAAACAAAGACAGGATATAGCACTGATGTTTCTGTTCTTTCTGAATTATCAGAAGACTATCCTATTGCAGGGTATATTCTTGAACATCGTCAATTGCAAAAATTGCAATCAACATATGTTGAATCTCTACCCAAAATGGTAAATCCGCATACAGGAAGAATTCATACAACCTATAATCAAACCATTGCCGGTACCGGTAGATTGTCTTCAACAGAACCCAATCTCCAAAATATCCCTATTAGAACAGCATTGGGAAGAGAGATTCGTAAAGCCTTTGTACCCAAGGCAGGTAATATTCTGCTTTCAGCTGATTATTCTCAAATTGAATTGAGGGTTATGGCTCATGTCTGCAATGATCAAACATTGACGAATGCATTCATTCATGGTCATGATATCCATGCTGCAACAGCTGCTGCACTCTTTGGAACTAGTATAGAGGATGTTGATGCAAATCAGAGAAGAATCGCAAAGACTGTAAATTTTGGCATTATGTATGGACAGGGCAGTTTTGGACTTGCAAGGCAATTAGGTATTTCAAGAACAGAAGCAAAAGAAATCATCGATCAATATTTTCTTCGCTACCCACATATCAAATTGTATATCGATCAAACAATAGAGACCGCAAAAAAACAAGGATATGTCGAAACTCTACTCGGGCGTAGAAGATATTTTCCAGCATTAGAAAGCAATAATCAATCAATAAGACAAGGTGCTGAAAGGGCTGCCATCAATATGCCAATTCAAGGGACTGCAGCAGACATGATGAAGATAGCCATGATTAATGTTCATGCACGAATGAAAAAAGAAGGATTGAAATCCCTCATGATTTTACAGATTCACGATGAACTAGTCTTCGATGCAATCATGGATGAACTTGAAGTTCTTCGTGCACTTGTGAAAGAGGAAATGGAATCAGCTTTGCCACTTGGAAATGTTCCTGTATTGGTGGAAACAGGAATTGGGAAGAACTGGGAGGAAGCTCATTGATTATAATCTCAAGCCATACCATACAACATGTGGGTATAACTTAATGCAGGGCATTGGGAGTTTGATTGTATTTAATAAACGCTTGATCGTAAGACCCCAGGTATCATCAAATGGAAGTGCCTCTGCATTTAAATCAAGTGATAGATATACTTCGTGATTTCCGCTGCCATATCGATCTATTTGTTTCACTGAATGTCCCAATGCAATATTCACAAATTGCGTCCAATGTTTCTGACTTTGAGGTAAAGCCCCTGCAATATTGAAACTGAGCCAATGATATGTAGCTTGATAATCATTGAGTGGATTTCCCCCATGATCATTGAAATCGTCGCTGGGCAAAAATGAAAATTTGAATCGCATGAAATCCATGCTTGGGACATACTCCTGAATCAGCGGTAAACTTGCGCCAACAATATTGGCAATGAAATCGCCTCTACTGAACCCCAAATATGGAGCACCGGATGAATATCCATCATGATATTCTACAACCGTTTGATGAAATAAAGAAATGCCACTTCCAATCCATACGGAAGTTCTTTGATCATATCCCGATTGCCTGAATATACCTGTCAAGGTGCGGGCTGTTGTATAGCTAAATGCTGCATGACCCAATTTGTCCGCTAATAATGCATCATCATATTCTGTTTTCCAATCCATGACATGAAATGGAGAAGATTCGCTCCAATACTCATTTGCTTGTTTTGAAAATGAAACACCCAAAAATATGGCTGATGCTCCCCAAGGTATCAATGGATGTACTGGTTTATCGATGACATCACTATCGGTAGAATCTACGTTAGAGACTGCGGAGATTGCCTTGAATTGTAAACCAAATAGAATGAAAAGTATCAAGAATATGCGGGGTGTAGTAGTCATTTCCTAAATTGCATCAAAATGATTGGATTAGCTCTATGATTCATGTTGAATCTTTAACAAAAATCTTTCGAACACATAAAAAAGAAGCCGGTTTAATGGGGTCGATACGATCAATGTTCAATCGGCAATATACAGAATTCATCGCGGCTGATGCTGTCACATTCTCCATACCTGAAGGTGCTTTGGTTGGTATGTTGGGTGCAAATGGAGCTGGCAAAACTACTACATTGAAAATGTTGTCGGGTCTGCTGTATCCAAGTTCAGGAAATGCGACAGTGATGGGGTATATTCCATGGCAAAGAGATAATGAATTCAGAAGAAATTTCTCTTTGGTAATGGGACAGAGAAATCAATTATGGTGGGATCTTCCAGCTGCCGATACATTCTTGTTAAATAAAGAAATGTATCGCATTTCAAATGCAGATTATACTCTTCGTTTAAAACAAATGTCTGAGCATTTGGACATCGCAGATAAGTTGCATGTACAAGTCAGAAAATTAAGTTTGGGAGAGCGCATGAAATGTGAATTAATCGGTGCTTTATTACATTATCCCAAAGTGGTGTTTTTGGATGAACCAACAATCGGACTGGATATTGTGGCTCAACATGCATTGAGAGAATTTATTGCAACCTTCAATAAAGAACATGGCACAACAATTATCCTTACAAGTCATTATATGGATGATATTGAAATGCTTTGTGAACGAGTAATTTTGATGGATGAAGGTCGGATACAGTTTGATGGGGGTTTAGATGTTCTAGTTGATAAATTTTCAAGCGAAAAGGTTGTCACGATTGTTATGGAAATCATGCCGGAATCAAGTGAAATTGAGCAATTACAATATGTCTCGGAAATCGGTGAGGATCATATAACATTTAAAGTCCCAAAACATGAAATTGCAGGAGTGACAACGCAGTGTTTACACCGTTTCCCAGTACGAGATATTACCATTTCAGATATGCCCGTCGAAGAAGTTATAAGGGAAATATTTTCAGGGAAGAATATTTAGACTTTATGAGGTAAAACAACGCTGTTTGGGGACAAAAATCTGTTGGTCAAAGGTCTGACTTTGGCTATTTTGCAGTGTTCCCGTCCAAATAATGCAATTACTTGCAAAAATAAGGGAATATGACACTTTCCTTGAATTCTTGACTGATGGTGCAGCCATGTTCTCAATGATACGATATGTAGCTTTTTTGTTGTTTCCAATTCTACTTTTTTCCCAAGGCAGTCCCAAGCGATTGGTTGTGATCGAAGAATTTACAAGCGCCACTTGCAAGCCATGCGTTGATGCAGATAAAGTATTGAAAGTGGTTGCAAAACTTGATAGTGGCATTATTGCCTTGAAATACCATTTGAATATTCCTTCTCCAGGTGATCCTTTTTACAAGGCAAATCCTGTCCACAATGATACTCGTGGTTCCCTATACGCTGTACCTGCTTTACCTGCTTCACGTGTAAATGGATACCGATCTGTTGATCCTCGTGATTCATTGGCCATGTGGAGTGCGGCGAGATTGGATCAACAAATGCCATATCCTATTTCAATGTCAGTAAAACAAGAGATTGTATCCGGAAACGAAATGAAGGTCTCCGTTGAAGTAAATTCTGGAATAGAGCTTGCTGATTATGTCTTACACATCGCAGTATATTCAGATTTGGTAAAACTGCCTAATATCCTCACTACGCTTCCTGGTTCCAATGGACAAACTGAATTCGCTTCTTCAATGATGACGATGTTGCCGAATGAAAATGGAAGTGTATGGAATCAAGCTGCAAATGAAAAAAAATCTATTTCTTACACCTATACTAAAGGGACAGGCGAGCTTTGGAATAGTGATATAAATGTGATTGCTTTTTTACAAAATCCACGCACTTTGGAAATCATTCAAGCAAGCACCACATTGCCGAAGCAGCCAGGCTCGATGATCTCAACGACATTAAGTTTCCCTCCTTCCGTTGCACCTGTATATGAGGCCTTACCGGCACAAGGAGCAATTTCATTGAAAGCCGAAATTGGAAATGCATCAAATGCAGCAATTACATATAAAGACTTATCAATCGTAAAATCTGCCCGTACTCCAGCTGATTGGAAACTAAACATAACAGGGAATCAGTCAACATTTACATTGAATCCCGGTGAAAAAAAGGAAATATCAATTGAACTTCAGCGTTCGGCTGAGCCAGGTATCGGAGAAGTATTGTTGACTTTCTCAGAAGCTAGTGGAAAAGTCTATAATGCAATTCCAATAACTATAGTATCAAAAGAATCTGAGTCTTTTATGGTTCAAGACAATGCTAGTGGAAATGTTGGTCCATTTGCAGATGCAGTTGGCCTGCCGGGTCTGAAAAAATATATAGCATTGAATACCACAGAATTCATGCAGAATATTACAAAGTTCACTTCATTGAAAAGATTTATTTGGCATTGCGCTGATAGTGGAAGAATCGTGAAGTCTGAATCAGACTTCATGCTTTCACTTGGTGATAAAGGTATCTCCTTTTTGGTGGCAGGACAATTCATCACGAATAATATGTTTTTTGATAAAACCCCGCTTTTTGATACACTTGGTCTAACATATGCTGGGTATATGATTCGAAATTCTACATATACATTGAATGGTGTACAAGGGGATACAATATCAAATGGTCTATCTTTGGCATGTGCGCCACGCAGTTATGCATTTTATCCAATGCGTTTAAAAAATGCATCCAATCCCAATATTGTTCCTATCCTAAAACTATCTACAAGTACCACTGGGGATACGATTGGTGGAGTGCGAGTACAGCGTATAAAGAATCGTATGGTATATCTCGGATTACACCCTTTTGCAATAACTGATAGTACGCAGAGAAGAACGCTTATAGATCGATCGCTTGCATGGTTAGAGAATTTTACATTTGTGCCAAAGCCAGCCCTTACAAGCTCTGCAAATCAACTTGATTTTGGAACAGTTCCTTCTTCAACCGGAAATAGCAAGACAGTAACATTGTCAAATCCGGGAAATGCCGAAACGATGATTTCAACATTAACAATCAATGGTAATGATGCATCTTCTTTTTCTGTGCAACCCTCAAATGTATCTGTCATACCTGCAGGGGGTAGTATAAATTTGACAATTGGATTTTCCCCCAAAGATGCTGGTACGAAGAATGCAGAACTACTCATCAAATCCAATCAAGACGGTGTGAACCAAATTACAATACAATTGAAGGGAACATATACTCCGAGTTCAGTTCATGAAATCGAATATTCTCCCATACACATCCAATTGAGTGATAATATCACAATTACCACTACATTTGAATTTGGTTTTACAGCTACTTTGCGTGACTTATCTGGTAGAGTGATACAAAGTGGTGTATCTTCAATGAGAGACTATTCTTTCAACATTCCACCTTCAGGTCTATATGTGATTGAGATAGCACCAATCAATAATCCTGAACGAATTCAACATGTTATGTTACCAATTGTTCGTTAATCAACCCATTCCTGAAATACAATGAATACAGTTCTACGCATTTTGTTTGTTGCCTCAATACTATGTTCACCATTCATGACTTTGAATGTCATGCATGCAGAACGAGGTGATTCTGTAAAAGTAAAAGTGTTTGATAAATATCTCTGGACTTGGAATGGCAGCCAAAATCGTTGGGGTGTTTTTCCCTCTAAAGAAAAAAGACATGAACGCATCTATATGAACTTTGCATTGACTTGTCCTAAAGGTGGATGCGGTGAATGGGATTATACAATGAGGGTATATGCTCGAACAAGAACAGGAAAAATCGATTCAAATCTTATAGATGCTCCGCTATTTACAAAAGCAGGTGCTGTTTCTGATTCTTTGCGTATTGCATTGAAACCCACGTTCAAAACAAAATTCAATGCAACAACAAAAAAAACTGATACCGTCGTAAATCAACCATTTCAGATATACTTTTACAATAATAATCTGAAACCTTTTTCGATTACCGATTCCATGCCTGCATATGAAGCTGCTTATTGGAATTATTCATACAATGCTACCGGTGCAAAAGCAGATTCAACATTTATTACCGGTGATACAACATTGCTCAAAGGATCAAGAAAAGCATATCAACCATTTGAAGTAATCAATGAAACGGAGATTGGTCGATTTATAACACCGTATGGAAAATGGCATAATGAGAATTGGAGTTATACCTGGATATATGATGTAACTGATTATTCGCATCTTTTGAAAGATTCCACCGAAATAAAAGTGTTTTATGATGGCTGGTCACAGGGGTCTTTATTTGATTTGGATTTCACCCTTATCGAAGGAATACCAGCACGCGAAACATATGCACATCGAGTTTTCTGGTCTGGAAATCCAACATATGGTGATCCTAATAATCCGATTGAGAACTTTCTCAAACCTCAGACATTCCCACGTTTACGACCACAGGATCATGTGACTCTACGTTTAATGACAACTGGACATGGTTTTGGTGGTACAGATAATGCAGCAGAGTTTTCTCAAAAAACTCATAAGATTTCTATTAATGGGAATGAAACATTTGAGCAACCTTTGTGGAGGGGAGACTGCGGTCAAAACCCAATGTATCCGCAAGCAGGAACATGGTATTATAATAGAGCAGGATGGTGTCCGGGTGATATTGTTCAATATTGGGATTATCATCTTACACCATTTTTTAAAAATGCTGATTCTGTGAAGATAGGATATGAAATGGAGCCATATGAGAATCAGAATCTTGGTCAAAGAGCGAGTTATATCATAGAGGGTCAGCTCCTGTATTCCAATGCAAACTATGTCAATAATGCTTCATTGGAAACAATCAATATGCCAAACAATGCATTCCGTTTTCGTAGAATGAACCCAATTTGCTCAGGTCAAAAACCAATTATTGTAGTAAAAAATCAAGGTATTGCAACTCTGAGTACGCTTCGCATTCGCTATAGAATCGACAATGGTGAAGATGCCTATTATTCTTGGTCCGGAAATATTGCATTTATGGAAGAATCCGAAATTGAATTACCTCCAATCAATTTTCCAAGTGGTGACCATACATTCACCGTTCAAATATTTGAACCAAATGGAAAATTGGATGAATCTGATATTGGTGATTCTAAGAAAGTATCATTTACAAATCCAAAACTTACTACATCAGGTAAAGTATCACTCATGTTAAAAACCGATCTTGTATCAGGTATTCCTAATGGTATTCGATATGAAATTGTAGATGCCGAAGGATATGTCTTGAAACAAAAAGGAAATTTCCAAGACGGGGCAACAATTCGTGATACATTCGACCTTGAAGATGGCTGTTATAAATTCATCATATACGATGAGTCTTTAGGTGATGGACTATTTCCTATCTTCCAAGGATCAACCCGTGGATATTACTCCTTGAAAGAAGTTGGTGGCACCACTACAATTTTTAACTCACAAGCATCAAACTTTGGACAGCCTGCAGGGATTTATGCAAGTTTTGGTGATCGGGAAATCATCCCATTCATTGTCAATAGAAAAGCATTATCTGTTCATGAATCAGCATCAAATGCGCTAAATCCTGTAATTAGTGTTATACCAAATCCAACACATGCTGGACTTGCCTCTTTGCAGGTTAGCGGACTTCCATTGGACATAAATGCCACTTTACAAGTGGTTTCATCCATAGGGGAAATCATTCATCAAGAACAAGTATCAACTACTGATTTGCAAATGATTCCTTTGATGTTGAAAGGACATCCTTCCGGTGCTTATTTTATTCGCATCGATGTTCAAGGAACAGTTTTGCATTCAATGTTTATGCATTCAGCTGAATAAATCAATCATTATTATTCAATTTACATCGGATATACATGAATATCTCTATTTCTCAATCATCATTGAAAAATCAAAAAGCTGATATACTTATCACTTTTTGCTATGAAGATGATTCTTTGTTGAAAGCCGCTAAAAAACGGTTAACTGACATGTTTCCCGCAACATCTGCTGTGCTAAGCAGTAATGATTTTAAAGGGGCTCTTAAATCTACAATGGTTTTGTACACCGGAAATAAAAGTGTTGGTAAAATCATTGTTGCAGGTCTTGGAAAGAAGGAATCATGTACAATTGAAACATTGCGTCGTGCTTCATCTGCAGCATCAAAGAGAGCCGCTTCATATTGTGTACAATCGATTGCACTTGAGGGCATTACTACTCATGGCATCTCAGCGGAAGATGGTTGTCTGGCACTATTAGAAGGTGCAATGTTGTCGAACTATAAATTTGACAAGTATATTACTACTTCCAAGAATAAGAAGAAGATCTCATCCATTGCTTTGTTTTCTGAATCCAAGCAAATTGTCAATGCAGGAAAATCTGTGTTGAATATGGCACGCTCGATCTATGATGGAGTAACGTTAGCGAGAAATCTAGCTCAAGCTCCAAATAATGAGATATATCCTGAAACACTTGCTAAAGCTGCTATTGCAGCTGCAAAGGGTACGGGAATAAAAGTGACGATTTTGGACAAAAAGAAAATCCAATCTTTGAAGATGGGTGGTTTATTGGCTGTTAATCAAGGCAGCGTGCGTCCTCCTGTCTTTATTGTGATGGAATACAAAGGTGGTAAGGCAAATGACAAACCCTTCGTTTTTGTTGGAAAAGGCATAACCTTTGACACCGGTGGAATTAGCATCAAGCCTGCGGCCGGCATGTCTGATATGAAAGGGGATATGCATGGTGCCGCAACTGTTATTGGTGGCATAATTGCAATTGCAAAAGCCAAATTACCTGTGAATGTAGTTGCACTTGTGCCATCAACCGAGAATATGCCAAGTGGTTCTGCTTTGGTTCCTGGTGACATCGTAACATTCATGAATGGAAAAACAGCAGAGATTGATAATACTGATGCTGAAGGCAGATTGATTCTTGCAGATGCTCTTACCTATGCTTCAAAGTATAAGCCTAAAGCAGTGATTGACTTTGCAACGCTCACTGGTGCTTGTGTTGTTGCTTTGGGTACTGTCACAAGCGGACTCATGGGAACGAATCCACATTTGATTGAGCAAATCAAAAAGGCATCAGCAAGAACACAT
>RGCF01000221.1 GCA_009919265.1 Bacteroidota bacterium
CAAATAGATAGAGTTATGAGAGTTAGAAAATATGGCTCAATGTTATTTTTCATAGAACCATCCACATTTAATAGTATCATACAATCATATCCTGCTACTCCCGTACGTAGTCTTATAGAACAAATAAGAATAAAAAAATCAGGGCGTTATGTTCGCGTATGGCCTCCTATAATTTCATTTACTCCTGCGACCAATAATACATGCTCCGATTCAAGCTATACGGTAGCACCATGGTTAAAAACAGTCTGTGTAAATAATACGAATAATAGACTAAAATTAAGCCAAGTTGTAATTCGAAATAAAGAGGGAATAAATATAGGATTAGGTAGAGGCACATTCGTGAAAGCGGTATATGGCGATGAAAATGGGACATATAGTGGAAATCCTGACATGTTAGTCGATGGGAATGAGACAATAGGTAATACTTCCCGTATGTGGATGTCTAAACAATATTTAGCATGTCCTCGAGGAACAACTGAGGAAGAATTTAGAAATAATGGTAATGGCTCAACATATCAATCAACAAATATATGTCAAGCAGAACTATATTGGCAAATTGATTTAGGAACGTCACAGTATATTGAATCTGTAACATTATTTGGCTGTGAATGTAATTCTATTGATGGCCTTCGCGTAGAAGTATCTAATTCACTTAGGCCAAAGCCATATAGCAATGATAGAAAAAAATGGCAATGGAATGATAAGGCAGCTTTTAACCCAATATGTCCTTCGCCCTTAAAAGATAAAATATGTAATGATCCTACTACTAAAATTCCAGATATGAAATGCGTTCCTAATATGACTGGGCTTGATGTATGTCCTGGAGATTGCGAGCCAGGAAGCACCTGGTGTGCCGCAAAATGTAAATGTATTATGGATCTATCGAAACCGAATGCATGGTATACTATGGAAATAAAACAAATAAAAAGTCTTGATGCTAGTGGGAATCTTATCTCTGATACTGCATATCAGGCAAAAGTGAAGGAAGCACTAAATGATGGGATAAAGAAGTGGGTCGACTTTTTTATGGGTATGGCAGGAGGGGTTGCCACGTTTGGTTCAGATGTTAGAAAGAAAAGTTGTCAAGATTATTGCGATGAAGGAGATACGTGGGGTTGTGGTGGACCAGGGAATGGGTATTGTAAGGACGAATCGGGGAGTTTATGGCATAAAGGTAATAATTGGGGGGAGTCATTCACCGTATGGAAATGGCCTTGGGATAGAGAATATTGCCCTAGGGGGTCTACGAAAGCAAATTATGGGCCTATCGCTAGGTGTATTAAGACGTATGCACCAGAAGAATGTTGCACACCTGGAACAGCTGGTTGTCAAGGATCTGGTGTATGCTAAGCACTTACGACTTGAACGCCCGCCAGCTTGTGAATAAATACAAGAAACTCCCGCGGAAATCCCCAAAAACACCCTGGTTTTATATCGTCTCCCGCTGGAATACGCCGACTACTCGTATTCTTACCATGACTAAATGCGACAATGATTTGCTGAGGTGGAATCTCCAGCACATCTTTTTCACGGCCATGTATAAACTCTTCCCCCTCCCCCACCTGCACTGCTGTAGGAAATTTGCGCTCTGCCCACCAACTCTTATAAAATGTGAGTGTGGCCTCCGATATTCGCTGACCTAGAGGAAGCTGCATCGGCGGTACATTCACAGCACTTATACCTTTTACGAGATCATAACACGCAATAGTAGTGGCGGCAACGGCCTTCGGCTTCCAAGGATGTTCCAACAGCCACGCCACTCGCCTGCGGAAACTCGTCGCGGGATAATGATCATCGTCATCCATCATAAGCACTATATCATTTGTTGCCCGTTCCACGCCAATATTCCGTTTCGCTGCCACCGACGCCTTCTTCAATGGAATATAGACAATCTTCACCGAATTAGAAGAATTCGCCGCCTTTGCGATAAGATCAGAGGCATCTTCCATAGGGTCATCCGAGTCCTCCACTAGAATCCACTCAATCTTATCTATAGGATAGTCGGTAGAAAGAATATTATGACACCCGAGCTCAAAAAAACGCCGACGATTATATAAAAGAGTCACTACAGAAATGGGCGGACACTCGGATGGAGCCCGAATAGGCGGTAGCTTCATACTCTCCGTGTGCAAGGATAACACCCCCTTGCATAGCGCCCACATCTTTTCTTTGAATGTCGCATACCGTTTCTGGGCCCGCACTCTTCTTTGAAGCGCCAATGCTGAAAAGTCCGTCGTTTCAAAGACTCGTATGGCTTCGTCCAAGTCCTCCTGGGTTTCATCCAATATATGAACTCCCTCGCCCTTATAATCCGATACGAAGCAATTCAGCTTATTCAAAAGTGTATATGCCCCCTGCCATTCGGCCTCTGCCGCCGCATAGGAAAATCCTTCAGCCACCGAACATCCTATTTGCCCCCGAAAAAAGTTCGCCAATGTGACCCGTGTCTTCAAATCTAAATCGCCGACTTCCAGTCGCACATTCGCCGTGCCCGATATATCCAACGGCTCCACACTGTATATACGCAAAGGAGGATACGTGTCTCGCCACAGACTCAGCAGTTTCGGAACATATGCCCGCTTATTTCGTGACCCCGCAAGAAACCATACAAATCCCGTGTCCGCCGTCCCCTTCTTTGTCTCTACACTTGGAGGCTCCGATGCCCCCCATGGAATCACTTTCACTTGCTCTTTTGTTACATGCCCTGCCTCCACTGCCTCCATCGCCGAAAGAGGATCTTTATACACCACATATTTGAAACGGTGCATATAAGGTATCCATGCCGGTTCAAACCATTCAGGATTCACCACCAGAATATGTATAGGCGCCCACGGCATCCAAACATACACTGGGACTTCTAAATGGATGGCAATCTTATATGGCATAGGAGGCTCAAGAGGATCCGCATGCGATACCTTTTGCCCTTGAAAGCTGTCCACAATACCCTGGACATCTCTCTGAATACCATACTTGTTCGCCTTGTTATAGAGAAGAACAATGCCCGACATCTATGCTCTTGTTCATTCCTAATGTTTAAGCAGGAAGATGCCACTCTTACACTGGAAAGATAACGCGCAATGGATGCATCCCATGCGAGGGTCTAGATGGACATCACGTCTTCGCGCCGAGAATACTGCATTTCATACAGCGCTATCAGATGCCGCCACAAAAGATGATATAGAACTGGCGACGAAGGCCTTTAAAGATGCATATCGCACGTGGGAAACAAGTGGCGAATGGGTCGTAGAAAAAGGCGCACACAAAATATACGTCTATCCTCAAGCTGGGCAAGAATTACGATGGGCATGGGGGGATGAATGTCACCCAGTCGCTGGAGATCTTGATATTACAGAAAATGGCATTGTTGTATATTCGACCGATACGGGCATGGGAGAATATAGTATTATCGCAGAAGCAGAACATCGCAATACAAAACTGTGGATACATAATGGTTCTCAAAGTGGGCTTAGTGCCGAACTGGCCATTCTCGGCAAACGAGTATTTATGATAGAAGCATCCAGCAATCTTCAATATGATTCACTTGTTAGCGTGGACATTCTTAGCGGAAAAGATAGACGCATACATTACAAGGAAAAAAATCCATCGTATTCCCTTTCTTTGATAAAAGGGGAAAATGGCTGTCTATTTCTTTTATCCGAGAATGCCGGCACACAGAATCTATATTATATGGCTGGCGGCAATCTAAAACGTTTGTCTGAGGAATGTAGTAGCTTTTTTCCGGTTGGATTCGCTCCGAACTCCAAAGAGCCTTGTTATTTCACACGGGAAAACAATACGTGGGTGCCGCATGGGGCCACATTAAAGAATTACAAAATACCTAAAGCGGATGCCATAGACGAAATGATATTACGAAATGGACTCTTTATTCATAGACGTCATGGCGAGCGATATATAGATGTCTGCGGGAAAAAAGTTCGGCGACTGGGCAAGATTCTGGGTGAAGTCGTTGTTCATCCTTGGAATATATGGCACGGAACGGGTGCTCTTTCGTTACATATAATTGTTCCTGGCTGCTCACCCATTCGAGGTGTTCTACGGGATACATTGTATCTAGAAGATCCCATAGACGTATATGCGAATAAGATATTGACTGATATGGTGCCTTCTGCTGATGGGACTCTTGTGCGGTGGAGTCTAGTATATAATGATAAATGTCGTCCGAAAGCAGTTATTATTACTGCATATGGTGCATATAACACCCCGACCAGCTTGGATACTACCCGGTGGAAACCCTTTCTAGATTCCGGATTCGCCATAGGATTCGCATTCGTCCGTGGAGGGGGGGATCATGACGAAGCGTGGGCAGATGCCGCGCGAGTTCATAAGAAATATACATCCGTGGAGGATTTGGAGGCGTGTATTCGTATGATACGAGGTGTCCTACACTTGGATGCGCGTCATACTTGTATTTTTGGTCGTTCAGCGGGGGGATACCTCGTGGGGTCGGCAGCTACGAGACATCCCGACGGAGAACTTTTTGGGTCCATCTATACGGAATCCCCGTATGTGGATGTTCTCAGCACGGCCAATAATCCCCAACTGCCCTTAACCAAATACGAATATATGGAATTTGGAGATCCTCGGCATGTAATTGCCGATTTTGAGACCTTGTTACGGCTGGGTCCTATAACGGGCCTTGATGAAAAAGGAGCACCCGGATTATTCGTGATCTGTAGGGTAGGATTAAATGACAGACAAGTCTACGCGTATGAATCTGTAAAATGGATGGATGCCTTGCGAGGAAAACAGAATACGGGCAAAGAAAAGCTTCTGGAAATAATAACAGAAGATGGGCACTTTTCTAGAGGAATTAAGATGTATGCGGAAAGGGCTTCTGATTTTCTTCTTCTT
>RGCF01000222.1 GCA_009919265.1 Bacteroidota bacterium
GAATATTCACAGTCTTTTGTGAATTCGTTGTAGATAAATATTCACTATTATTATTGATACCATAATAAGAAACTATATCAAAAGAATCTGATTGTGCAAACATATATTCTGGAAAAGTTTTATATATAGAATTTGAAGTTATGATACCATATTTAGGTAAATTTGTAATATAGTAATCTATATTACAATCTATATTTAATAAACCGCCATTTTCACCATAACTAATATTTAAATCAAAAATGTTATTACCATACTCATTTGTACAAATTATATTAGAAGTATAGTTTGTTATATATGGTGTAGCCACGTTTTTAAGAAAATAACAGTCAGTTTCGAATGAATTTCCTAAAGTGTATAAATCTATGTAAGAATTGATTGATAGAACTGTGTTTAATGGTACTGTATTTATAAAATAAAATGTATTTAACTTGCTTGAAATATTTTCAGAATAGAATGATGTATTTGTTAAAATATTTGGTTGATAAGATATATTAGAATTAAAGTTATCATTTGTAATGTTATAAACATTTCCATATCTTATAGCATAATGATTTACAGCATCTAAAAGACTAAAATTAGAGGCAATGGTATATGGTGATACGTATGAATTAGAAGTTAATAATCCGAAATTAGCATATCCATATATTTCAGATGTAATAGGATTTACAAAAATACTGTTTTTATCTGGACTGTAAGAAAGATTGCACATACCTAATTTATTGAATGCATCAGCTTCTACACTGGACTTGAGAGGGTAATATAATGGGTCTTTAAAATTAGTTACGGATGTGATATTAATATTATTACCAAAAATAACGGAATTTTTTGCATCAGAACGGATAGTGTAACCAAGAGAAACACAGTAATCTTTTCTGTTCACAATATCAGCACCTATACTAATAGAATTATTCGCAGTTTTAGTATTTGAACTACCAATAGCGATTCCATAACTAATATTACATGTATAACTTGTGGCTTCTTTACCTATAAATATATTACAATGACTTTCGTAACATCCTATCCCAGTATTATATCCTAATACAATAGTATCATTACCTGATAAAGTATCAGCAGCGTTTGTACCTAAAATAACAGAACCCGATACATTTTTAGCATTTTTAGCTACATTTGTACCAATTATAACATTATTAGCAGCATTAGTATTATTTGTACTACCACTGTATGCATACGGACCAATAACAATATTAGAAGAGGCATAACTAATATTTTGAAAACTATAAGCACCTATAGCTACATTTAAATCACCACCTATTAATTTTTCACCTGATTTATAACCAAAAAAACTATTTGCATTACCATTTATATTAGAATAACCAGCACCAACACCAGTATAAGTATTATAATTACCTATAAATGTAGAACGACCACATTGATATCCGACCATAGTATTGTAGTTTCCACTACGATTATCTTGACCAGCTTCTGCACCAACAATAGTATTATAACTGGCATCTAATATTTTTTCACCTGCACGATAACCTATAGCAGTTACACCTAAACTCGTTTCACTTTCATATAGTGTAAAAGCACCAACACCAACACATTGTTTAGCATATTTACTATTTTGTCCAGATGCATAACCAATATAAACTAATTCAGAACCATTAATATTTTTATTACCAGATAAAGCACCAACGAATGTACTAAATTGAACTGTATCATTATTAGCACCTGCCTGAAAACCTATACAAGTTGTATAATTTGTATTACCCATTTCTTTACCAGATTCATAACCTAAAATAGTATTTGCTATACCTGATGAAGTTTTACCAGCAGAAAATCCTAATTTAACAGTTTGAAGACTACGTGTATTAACATCTTCAAATAATCCTGTATTGGTATCTCCCGTATTTGTAAAATTATAAGGTTGTGTTCTTGGTAAAAAAGCCATTCACTTACAAAAAAGACTACATAATTACTTTGCAAAAATATATTCATCATTTACTAAAATAGTATCATTTAAATCAAAATCATATAATTGTAGAAAATATTCATTATCATCCAATGATTTATTACATAAATAATTATATAACATTATCAATGATGTCACTGTCATATTATTTTCTTTACTAATTGAATTACTAAACTTACTCATGATTCGTGTAATATCTATTTCAATATGTGTATCAATAGAACTATTAACTAGTGTAATTGCAAAATAATTACGACGATTTCGTTCACTTGATATAAATGAATCTAATGTTTTTATTAATACATACACATTCATATTATTTAAATATGGGTCTTCTAGATTGAGTACTTTATACAATAAATCATGTTCAATAAAATACTTCTTTGTTAAATGATGTTTAGAATCCCATAATTCTATTAAATAATAAATTGTTTTAGGTTTTACATTATCTTTCTGAATTATTGTATTGGTTTTTAAACACTGAATTATATTCTTTTCTATATCAAATAAACGTATACTATTAATATGACTTGGTTTTAACGATAGAAAAAAATCATATACATAATGTTTCCATATTAATATTTTACCAATAAAATGAATTAAAAAATGTTTAAACATTACATTATAATATCTTTATTTTCTTATATGATTTAACAACATTTTACGTATAATATTAAATCTTCATATATTATTGTAGCTATTTCATATGTTATTAACTGATTACTTTTTTTATCGTATGGTATATTATAATATTTACAATAATCATTCAAAAACATATTCAATGTTTCTGAAGACCAACTTTTATCCATATTTTTCCATTCAATTTTTGTTTTCATTAGTCTAAACATTCTACGTATATCTTTTGAATTTATTGGTTGTCTTGTAAATGGATTAATATAGTCATATGTTTTACATATATAATAATGTAATTCTGGTGCATGAAATGTATAGACTTGTTTATTTTCATAAAAACTAAATAATTCTTTTTCAGGTAAATCAGCTAATGATGTCAGTGAAAAAGGACATTCTATATTATTAGATTTAAACATTATATGCGGTCCATATCTAATTCGTCTTTGCAACTTAGGTAATAAGTAATCTACAAACCTTTTATTTTTATTTATACGCCATAAATTCCAATAAATATCAAACATTATATTTGCATAATCACGTTTTTTTAAACTTCTTGTAATTTTATTAGTTATTTCACCACATAATCTATATAACATAAATTTATCATATAAATAACATAATACATCTGCAGTACTTTCTTTATTTCTTGCATCTGAATATTTATTCCATAATCTATCAAAACATTCATATATTGAATCTATTAGTATTGGATAATTATCATTTACAAATACATCTACATGTTTTTGAATCGTTAAATATATGTTAAAATGATGTTCATTACAATCTATTTTATTACATCGTCTTCCAAATTCTTTTGCGTATATAAATCCACATCGTGTTTTAGTTTCACAGTTCATTTTTCACTTCATTATTATCAAAAAATATTTCAAATTTTTTACTATTTAAGGAATTTGATGTTTAAATAATATATTGATGATTCAAATATTATCAGTAAATTATTGGAAAAATACTAAATCATTTAAATCAATAAAGGAAAAAGAGACACAATTGAAGTATTATAAGAAGATGAAAGCATCTGAAGAGATATTACAATTAGTAGGATTAAATCCTAAACCATTTGGAACAGAATCTGAGAAAATACTTAAAGAGATATTTCAATTAGAGCAAAGGACATCTAGTCAAAATGATGGTACGAGAAAAGGTAAGAAAATAGAAATTAAATCCGCTCGTTATTGGGCAGGTAAAGACGAATGTATGTGGCAACATTTAGAATTACATCATGATTATGAATATGTTATGTTAGCATTATTAGATTTTCACGAATGGCGTGTGTGGATGATAAAAAAAGATATATTAATGGGTGAATTAGTAGATAAGAAAAAGGTAACTTATCAAGGAAAACAAGGGTATTGGATGAAGAAATCAGCAATAATATCTTATTTAACACCAATAACAACGATAGAAGAATTAGATAGCTTTTTAGAAAAATCTTGAGTATATTATAGATATGGGTAAAAAACAAATTGGTAGTGCTGGTCCTCCTTATGAATTTAATCCAGAAACTAAATTCAGTATTATAGATTTAAAAAATACATTAAATAATTTAATTGAACTTGAAAAAACTATTGAAAGTGATGAAATTAAATATAATATTAATTATAAAACTAATTTAGATTCATCAGAAAAACAATCTGAGTATGCTAATATAGATGATTTAGTTGAATATAATATTTATACAACTTTATATGAATTTATATATAATAAAATGAAAGAAATACAAACTAGAAAAAAAGCGATTATTACTTTAAAAAGAAAAGAAGAGGAAGAACAGAATAGAAAGGATATTGGATTTAATACACAACAATATGGATTACCATTTAGAGTAGGTGGAACTGTAAAAATTACTTTTTACAAAGATGGTAAGAAAGTAACACGTGTTGTTCAATTAAATAAGCGTGGTACTAAATGCGTAAAATATAACAAAGAATTGATACCAATTAGTAAATTAAAAATAAGACCATAAATATAGTGTATGATAGTGAATTACATTATTGTTTTTTTATCCGTTATTTTAACATCGGCTTTAGGTTCTATTTACCTCTAAAAATACGAAAACACCTTGGTATAATTGTATTAGACCAGATATTACACCACCTAGTTATGTATTTCCTATAGTTTGGACTATTTTATACATTTTATTAGGTTTAGCATTTGCATTTTCTCTCAATTCTAAACTGCAAATTATTAACTTTTTATTTGTAGCTACATTTATTTTCAACATTTTATGGTCTTATTTCTATTTT
>RGCF01000223.1 GCA_009919265.1 Bacteroidota bacterium
AAAGCGAACTATTCGGACGCTGATTTCTTCGCTTGTATTTTCATATTCCAAACTGCATTGATGGACAAAATGTTTGACTTGCAAAATGAGGAAAAAATGTCTATGCAAGACCGGGAAAATATGGCGCAAAAATGCGGTGAAGAACTCCGCAAATTTGTAAAGGTTTATACCGGATTAGATACTTATGAACTGGCGAAATTGCCATAAAAAGAAATATAAAAAGATGAAATACGAAATAATTAAAACAAAAAACTACCTGCTTATTGTAGATGATTCTGAGATAAAAGAAGGGGATTGGGTATTCAATAACATTTCAAAAGAAATATATCAATTTATTGAGAACTATGTTTCTTATGAAAAGAAAATTATAGCACATCTACCTCTTAACAACGCATTTGAAATTGAAGGCGTAGATTTATTACCCCCAATTGAAGATGAGGTTATCGCTTTAGCGGAAGAATCTTTTGAAGGCTTTGATGGCTGCACTGAAAGTGATAAAATAATTTATATAAATGGCTATACTAAAGGGTACAATAGAGCCAAAAATGAGTGTAAATATAGTGAAAAAGATGTTATCAGAATAGTAGAAAAAAGTAGGGAAACAGGTCTTACTGCCGAATACCTTATGTTATCCCTCCAACAGACAAAATATCCTGTTGCTTTTGAACTTGAAACAATAAATTGCTCACAAGGTATTACTCAATGGGTAGGTAAATACATTTATTAAAATAACAACATAATGTGAATTAGCCATAAAAAGTGCTTATGAATTGCTTAAATGATATTGAAATCACATTATAGTAATATTGCTCCTTTGCAGAATGAGATATATTCAAACTTAAAGGGTAACTTACTTTGAGTTTCTGAAGATGCAAAAAACTACCGAAGCGCAGTTTCCTTACCCGAAAGGATGGGTTTTATATGCTTCGTTTTTATACATATCAAGGTTGGTATGTAAAGATTTTTTAGAAAACTATACATTATGAAAAATTCAGTAGAGCTAATAGGTCACTATGGATCTGATCAAATCATTGCCTGCTCTGCGTGGACTTCCACAAGCAGGGAACTGACAGAGGAAAAGAAATCTCGCATACCTAAACTCATACAGATGCTATGGTCAGATGGACACGAGACACCATTTGAGAAAGGCTCTGTTCACTTTTTAGTAAACTGTGACATTGCGTCACATATTCATCTGCTAAAGCATCGCATATCCTCTCTGAATGCAGAGAGCGCAAGGTATAAGGAACTGAAAGATGATAAGTTTTATCTGCCAGAAGATTGGAATGCAAAATGGATAAACAGATTGGAAATACATACATGTAGGGCAGATTTTTTATATCACTTATGCCTTGAAGAACTAACACCCATCTTAGGTAGAAAGAGAGCAAAGGAAAGCGCAAGATACTTTAAGACATATAACTCTCAGATACAGTCTGATATTATGTTTAATATGCGTAGCTTTGCTAACTTCCTAAAGCTTAGGGATTCAGATCATGCACAAAAAGAGATTCAAGATATTGCAAGGCAGATGATTGACCTTGTAAAAAATATTGAAGGGAATCCATTTGAGCATACTATCAAAGCGTGGGGATATTGATAACATAAAACTATACAAATGAAATCTATTCTAAAACAAATTACAGATACTTATCCAGATGATGAGATACTTATTGCCGATGGATTTGATGATGCTATAATAGGCATTGACGAATTATCTATGAGATTAATATATTCAATAAATAAATGTATTGACATATTAGTATCAGAAGGCATGGACGAACTTGATGCAATTGAACATTTTAATTTTAATGTATCTGGCGCATACGTTGGCGATAAAACCCCAATATGGTGTCAAGATTTTTTTTAAAATATATATTATGATAGACAAGTCAAAAATGAAATGCAATGCGCCACAGCGCACACCAAGCCATCCAACAAAGTCCCATGTCGTAAAGGCGTGTGCTAATGGAACTGAAAAGATTATTAGGTTCGGAGAACAAGGTGCTAAAACCGCAGGTAAACCAAAGCCAGGAGAGTCTGAAGCTATGAAACAAAAGCGTGAAAGCTTTAAGGCAAGGCACGCAAAGAATATTGCTAAAGGAAAAATGTCTGCTGCATACTGGGCGGACAAAGTTAAGTGGTAACCAAATTAAATTTAATATAATGCAAACAAAAATTACAAGTGACATCCTGCAATGGGCAGAAGAAAGAGGCATATTTGGCAAAGCTACGCCTCAAACGCAATTCATTAAACTAATTGAAGAGTTAGGTGAATTATCTCAAGGTATCCAAAAAAACGATATAGAGCTGATAGAAGACTCTATTGGAGATTGCGTAGTGGTACTAACAATCTTGTCCGAAATGTATAATTTAAGTATTGATGAGTGCCTAGAGTCGGCATACAATCAAATAAAGAACCGTAAGGGCAAGATGGAGAATGGTGTATTTAAAAAGGATGATAGCCAATGAAATGTCTATGTATAAACGATTCAAACAAGCCACCTGAAATACCTGATGATAAGTGGGTAGAGGTTGGAACGGAGTACAATATTATATATGTTACGTTCCTGCAACCTCAGAATGTGATGGCATTCCAATTACTTGAGATAGACCTAGACGGTTTACCATACGAATACTTTTCGTATGATCGGTTCATATATAAAAGCGATAGCTATAATGAACTTGTAGACCTTATAGAGTTTAGTGCCAATGCTATAAACTATATAGAGTCATTGAAGGGCAATGTGTTTGACGTATGCGACATGAATGAAAACATTGTAAGGGAGAATGTTGATCTTGAAAAGGCTGAGACACTTATTGAAATGCTCAACGACCTTGGAGACAATCCTCCATATTATATTAAACGAAAGCAATTAAGATGAAAAGAAATGAACTTATACGAGAGGTAGCTAAGACCACAGATATTCCAACCTCAGAGGCAAGAAGAATAGTTGAGATGTTTGACACACTAATTGAGAAAGTAATAACATCACACGAGTCTGTGCTATTTGGAAACATTATTATCCGTGGCAAGAGAATACCAGCAAGGACAGCCACACATAATGTAACAAAGGAGACCTATACAATACCGGAGCATACTACTGCCGTAGTAAAGTTGTCACCAAAATTTAAAAATATATTAAAGCAAAGAGGATGAACATAGACATTAATGAAACAAGTATAGTTATCTATGATATAGATAAACCTATGACATTAAAACTTGCCAATGGTAAGGTGTATATTGTCATCCGTAGAAACAATGAATTATGCATGACAGAATTATCAACAGACGCAGACGCAGACTTATGCAACCATGTATGGTCGGATACTACCGCTATCGTAAACGGAAGCAAGATGCTAGTGTGTTTGTCTTGCCAAAAGATTTCCTACGAATGAAAGAGAGTAAGATACAAGCAAAGAAGATTAAAGAACTTGAGAGCATGGGATACTATGTCATTAAGTTGATGAAGACAAACAAGAATGGTATCCCAGATCTGATAGCAATACCTAAAGGTTCTAACGTAGAGTTCTTTGAGATAAAGACAAGTAGTGGAGTGCTAAGTGAACTACAAAAGTATAGAATAAAGGAACTGACTGAACACGATTTGAAAGTAGATGTGATATATGGATAAGTAGATGTGATATATTTTTTTAAAAACTATATACAGACTGATAAATATTTATTAGTTTTGTGTCGGTTGAGTTAATTAAATGGTTGATTAAATTAGCACTCTCTTATAGAGGGTGCTTTTTTAATCCCTTCCGCTTGACCATCCTCCGCTTTTGCGTCCACTCCATCCGCCTTTGCTTTCTCTTCCACTCCATCCACCTTTACTTTTTCTTTCGCCTTTAGGTTTAGGTGTATATCCCATCTCTATATCTCTCTCACGTTGCGCCTCAAGTCTCTGCTCACGCTTTAATTGTCTCTGCTCTTCCTCTTGGTCATAGTCAGGAGAAAGTTTGCCATATGTCTCCTCATAAAGTTGTGGATCATATCTTTTCATTTCTGTTCTATTCTTATATATTCCTAGTCTGCTATCTTTCTTTTCTCCAGTACTTTCGCTTTCTTTCTTTTCTGTCTTAGCATCTTTCTTAGCAGTCTTTAATACATTGTTTACAAATTGAGATGATTCTCCAGGAAGCAATCCCATTATATTTGCAAAAGCAGGAATAGTTGCATACTTAAAAATAAAGTCTTGGTCCTCTTGTGATATAGTACGTTTGTTTCCATAATCATCAGTATACTCTCCAGTCATTCCTATGCTTGCTATATCGTAAAAAGTTGTAATTCTATCGTATGATACTCCTGCTAAACCAAACTTTTGATTGTCTTCAAACTCTGGTAATAGTATCATTTCTTTTTCATCTATTTCTTTCATGCCTTGATATTTTTTTGCTATCATATTTATTCCAGAAACAACATAAGGATTTAATGGAGGCAATGGAGATATAAGATCTCCACTTAATCTTGCACCTCCAGCAAGTGCTTGCTTCTTTAGAATTTCCTTTTTTTCCTCATCGTCATCATCTCTACCCATAAGTTTTCTTACTATTAACTTGGCTTGATATCCTATGTATATTGATAAGGATGTAAATATTGCACTCTGAGCAAGATACCCAGCCAAAGATCTTGCGTGCATTATCCTATCTTGTGTATTGGATGTGTTTACACATAATGCAATTATATCAGATTGCATACGGTTTTTTGCAGTCATTAAGAAACTTGCAAGAGGCATAGCTGACCTAAAGAATGCAGATCTTACTGAATCAGTTTCTACAAATATAGTACCCTTACT
>RGCF01000224.1 GCA_009919265.1 Bacteroidota bacterium
CTGCTGCAGCTGCAGCAGTGTTGTGTATTGCAGAGGTTATCTAGAGGGACAAGAGGAGGCATATCATTATCATCTGAATCATACTCTAGAGGGACAAGAGGAGGCACATCATTATCATCTGAACTTATCCCTTCATCTGTAAGGGTACTACAAGAGGGCGTGCGACATGTGGTTAGAGCAGTTCTCTTACGATTTCTGAGTTTGGTCTCCTCAACTACTTTTTGAATTTGTTCGTTTAATTTCTCCTCCTGCTCTAAACTCATGGGATTTGCAATGGTAGCACCTTGATCTTTTTGTTTTATAGAAAGCTCTTCTACAGAACTTTCAGAGCTTGTAGATATATCCAGTTCGTCAAACTGATTCACGTGAAGGTCTTCTCTTTGAAGTCTGTAGAACGACATACCCGCCTGGAACGTAATAATATTCATAGATGCCATTGACATTAAACAGAGGCCATGAAATCCCATCATGTAACACATAAGATACAAGCCAAATGAAATTCCCAGTATTGTCAGATCATCTTTTAAGTTTTGAGATAGTGTATTATTTTTACGCATACAGCAAGATGGTAGGTATACTGAATTAACAATATCTGAAAATCTAGTCATTGTGATACTAAATATTAATTGCATACTCGCTGTCAATTTTATATGGTAAAATTGAGTCACCTTACTGCTCATTAAAATGTAGAATGTCAAAGTATTATCGTCTTGAACTCGTTGTGACTGAACAGGGTGTACCCTTTTATCCAGAGATTGGTACTGTTGAAAATCTTTCTAAAGACAATGCTGGATATGATCTTAAAGTAGTTGTGGATCAACACCCTGTGATCACAGCAACTTTAGTGCCTCTGGGTGTGAAGGCTCGTATGGTTGAAATTACGCCTCTAGATACGGGTATAGAGCTAGTTGAGGAGTGTCATTTTACTCTTGAGCCTCGTTCCTCTATCTACAAGACAGGTTTTATGATGGCAAATAGTCGTGGTATTATTGATAGCTCTTACCGAGGCCAATTGATGGCACCGGTTCTCTCTGTGGGAACTAAGCTTTCTACGATAGAGAAAGGAACACGTCTGTTCCAGGTTATTGCTCCAGGTCTTGGCTACATCAAACAGGTCTCCTATGTCTCATCGCTTTCTGAGACACTGCGGGGTGAGGGTGGATTTGGAAGTACAGGGACAAAGTAGATGGACATTAATGAAAGAAACGGATATGGAACAAAACAACCCAGAGGACCTGCAACAACATTATTAGATCTAGTATCAAGAGATATTCAAGATAATACTATTTTTCCATTAGATGCAACTGTAACAAGATTTTCCAGAGATGAAACACTACGGACAATCCCAATGTCATCTGTAATGCGTGAGTTTACTTTCAGAGGTCCCGCCACATTTGGACAGACCTTTACATTTGAAATGGCTCATATGAACTGTGGAGATTTGATTAGTGGCCTCTTTATACAATTGCAACTCGGTGATTGGTTTACTTGGGCAATAAGAGAGGATCTCAGAGTAAATAATATAACTCCAATGAAACCCCAAGAACTATGGACATACTGTAATTCCCTTGGGACAGCTGTCTTAGAAGAGGCAACTTTAGAAGTAGATGACCAAGTGTTAGAACGAGTAACCGGCGATTCGATACATGTTACTGGTATGCTATTTCCAGACTTGAATACTCAATATGGTATAGCAGATTCTATAGGTCTGAAATCTATGGGTGACGTAAAGGCAGCAGATGGAAAGAGAGCTTTTTTTACTGAAGACGGATGGGTGACAGTTCCTCTTATGTTCTCTATGTTAAGGGAGAAGATTACTGCAACGTTTCCTCTAATTGCATGTCGTGAAGGAACAATGAGAATTAGAGTAACCTTAAAGAGGTTTGACCAGATTGTTCGTATCCTATCTGGAAGTCGTGCTGACTGCCTGGATTCACCCTTGGCAAAGGAATTCAAGGTGATAGATAATCGGCTTACAATGAACAAAGTGAAGACAATTAAGTCTCATGTAGATGAACCAATGCTCAAAAATATCCAACTCTTAACCCAAGGTGTCTTTGTAGACGGTCCATATCGTGAGATGCTGTTAAGGCAACAATTTGAACGCCCCTTTAGAGAGATTCAGCAGTTTGACTTTACAGAACCCTTAAAATACGTTGTAAACAAGACAGGAAATGATCTAATAACAGTTCAACTACCTCTAGAAGCAAATCAGCCTATAGAAGAAATCGTTTGGATTTTAAGACGTAAGGCTGCTGTGACCTTGAATAATGACTGGACGAATTACAGTGCCACCCTAGAAAAGGACTATCATCCTACCTTTGCTCCACTAGAACCCCTTTTAGTTTCAGCGAAAATACAGGCAAATGGTCAAGACCTTATATCCCAGGATGAGGCCTGGTTTCGTTCTCATATCTCAAGAGCCCATAGAGGCGGCAAGACAGCCTATGACGCTTTTATCTATGGCTATTCTTTTGCAAGGCATCCTGGTGATCATGACCCTACAGGCACCATAAATGCCAGTCGTCTGAATACACTTCGTCTAATCTTGAATGTAAAACCACCAGGTGGTTCATCAGATACCGAATGGGAAGTCCGTGTATTTGTCTATGCTTTCCAGTGGGTTCGTTTTGGGAATGGCATCTGTAATAAGGTATTCATTGATTAAAATTGATACATTGATATTACTTAAAATGAGTAATATGCCAGGTATTGAAGAGTTTACACCAGAATTCTTTATCCAGTCGTCTGAAGCCTGGATGAAAATAAACTTAGAAGGGGTCATAGTATGGCTTATATATGTAGAGCGTTTACACAGGAGGGTACATCTTGTAAACGAACTGCTCTAATAAAAGATGCAACGTCTGAACACTTATGCAAGCAGCACGGTAAATATCATATAAACAAAATGACAAAAGAGGAGTAGATGGTAGCCAGTCTACTGAAAATCATATCAACAGGAATGCAAGATGAACGACTACAACCACCCAAGGGACAGCCAAGTATTGGTTCTTTACTCAGTGTCTTTGTAAAGGCAGGGAGATATGGAACTAATTGGGCTAGAATAGATTTTGCAACAAAACCAGACTTTGGAAAGATAGCAGTAGCACGTTTACCTGTTCAAGGTGAACTGATATCTAGAGTTTTTTTGGTAGTTCAGATGCCAGATATTAAGACACCACAAGATTTAGCAAAGGCTCATCCAAACTTTGTTGGTCCTCATTTTGGTTGGACGAATTCCTTAGGACATAATTTAGTAAATCAGGCTCAATTACATATTGGAGGCGTTCTCTCAGATACAATTCCTGGGCAACTCATGGAAATTATAGACGAGTTTCAGACGCCGCTTGAGAAGACTGTAGAGGTAAATCGGCAAATCTTAAGAAAGGATAATGGGTTTACAGATACTTCCTTTGGTAATTCTAACACTTCCGAGCAAGTTGTAGTTAATTTACCCTTTTGGTTTTCAAGGGGAGATCCAGGATGTTTCTTACCTATAGATGCATTAAATATAGATGAGACGCGTATTACATTAGATTTCAATACTATCAATGGCCTTTACTATACTCAATCAAGAACACTAGATGTTTCAGGAAATATTGTTCAGAGTAATGCTCAGGGAGCTTCATTATGGCCAATGGCAGGTTCTTCTTTTTATAATGCTGACCCAGATGGTTCAGTAATACCTGGTCTAGAACCTGTAAGGTCTCCTGGTCAGACAGTCTCTAAGTCGACTTTATCCATGATGCCTACACAATATTCTATGAGAGATGCTTATTTGCTAGTAGAATACATTTACTTGGATAAACCAGAAGCTAATAGATTTCGTATTGCAGATATACAGGTTCCTATAGTTCAGCATTATATATTTGACCCAGTGGATACTCAGAATAATACATTTGCTAGAATACCATTAATAGTTCCTAATCCAACAAGGGATTTATTTTTCTTTTGTCAGAAATACGAGGGTCCAGGATATAATGCTCCTTTTCTTTGTACTAGAGATTTAACAGATAATATTATACAAGCCCCGTGGTGGCCAGATGCGATGGGTCTTAATGAGCGTCTTCCTACAAATCTGAAGCCAGGGTTCTCAACACGTAATTCAGAACCTATTCGGTGGTTAGCTCTAAGTTATTCTGAGACACTTACACGGTATAGTACAGAGAACGTAGCATTATTCAGATCTCTTATTCCATCTATGGAACAAAGAAAGGCACCATGGGTTAACAGGTATTTGTATAATATCCCATTGGGTCTACAGAATGGCCATACACCCTTCTCAATGCCAATGGGTGAAGCAAATTTAGATAAAGTCCAGCGTCTTAACTTAACCATGGGGTTCCACGGTAAGACAGGTACTATAACAGATGATTTAGTGAATCGATATGTAATCTATGTCTATGCTGAGACCTATAATATCTTGCGTGTCTATGGTGGTCGTGCGGGTATGATGTTTGCATATTAATATATCTAATAGTAGAATGGATGAGTATGATTACGATGAACCTCAGCAAATTCCTACATTTTCAGATGGTTCTAGAACAGGGAATAGAAGTGCAAATTCAAGGGCTTCTGCTTCTCGTATCTCTGCCTCAAAATCTGCTATAGCAACTGCTTCCCGAGCATCTGCAATACTATCTGCTTCTATACAACAGATACCAAAGAATATAACTATAACATCAAATGGTATACATCCAAATATTCATATGCCCAAAGTAAATGAATCTTCTATTAACGCTGCAAAGAAAAGATCAGAACATGTATTAAAAACAGTAAAACTA
>RGCF01000225.1 GCA_009919265.1 Bacteroidota bacterium
GAGAGAAAAAGAGAGAAGAGGAGAAAGAAAGAGAAAGAGAAAAAAATTGAAATAGAAAGAGAGGAAAAAAGAAAGAGAAAGAGAAAGCGAAAGAATGGAAGCGATAATAAGAGTGATGATGAAGGAGACGGGAAAGGGGATGGAGGAAGTGAAGAGAGGGATGAGGGAAGAGATAGAAAAGATGGAAGAGGAGCTAAGAGCGATGAAAGAGATGATGAAGAAGGTGAAGGAGAGAAAGGGTGTGCGCGTGGGAGGAAAGGAAGCCGCCGTAGGCGGCGGTGGCGGTGCGGAAGCGAAGACAGAAAGAGAAGAAGACGAAGGAAAGAAAGAAGAAGAAGAACCTGCCAAAGAGCCGAAGGCGAAACCCGCCAAAGAGCCGAAGGCGAAACCTGCCAAAGAGCCGAAGGCGAAACCAACCAAAGAGCCGAAGGCGAAACCAACCAAAGAGCCGAAGGCGGAGACAACCCAAGTGAAAGAGGCGGAGACAACCCAAGTGAAAGAGGCGGAGACAACCCAAGTCAGAAAAGGGGATCGTGTATGATATGGAGACGAGCGAAGAGATAGGAAGATGGAATGAAGAGACACAAAGCATAGAAGTGGAATAAGTGCGTTATATACTTACCCCGTCATAATCATAATCATAATCATAAGAGTATATCATAATCATAATCATAATCATAATCATAATCATAATCATAAGAGTATATCATAATCATAGTCATAAGAGAATATCATAAGTAAGAGAAAGAGAATATCATAAGTAAGAGAAAGAGAATATCATAAGTAAGAATCATAAGTAAGAATCATAAGTAAGAGAAAGAGAATATCATAAGAGAGAGAAAAGACAGTGCTAAGCTTTATTATAACGTGTGTAGAGTGAAAAAGAAATAAAAGATTTTTTTTATACGGGTAAAGAATAAAAAAAGTAGTAAATACCGGTGGTAGGTTTCGATCCTACGACCTCTGGGTTGTAAATCCATAACCATCCTGAATCGGACCACATAAAGAAGTCGAAAGTGACAGGACGATAAAACAGCGCACTTCCACTGTGCTACACCGGTGTTTAGAAGGATGCTCTGTTTAATGTCAGTGGCGTGACAATACCGAAGACAGGTTTCGATCCTGTGTCCTTAAGGTTATGAGCCTTACGCGCTACCTCTGCGCCACTTCGGTGATACAAGGATGCTCTGTTTAACGTCAGTGGCGTGACAATACCGAAGACAGGTTTCGATCCTGTGTCCTTAAGGTTATGAGCCTTACGCGCTACCTCTGCGCCACTTCGGTGTAATGAAGAATGCGTGGTTCTGTAAACCATCGCGAAGGGAAGAAAGTCAAGGACAGGATTCGAACCTGTGACCCCGAGACAGTTACGTGTCCCGCACGCTACCTCTGCGCCACCCTGACAAAGTGTTGCTGTGTTTTACGTCGCTTCGCTATGACGATTAGCTTCTCTAAAGCTAACGAAATGGATAATACCGGAGGTTGGGTTCGAACCAACGTCCTCGGGATTATGAGTCCCGCGCGCTCCCGCTGCGCCACCCCGGTGTATTCAAGACGATGAAATGATCGTCAGGACCGAATCGTATAGAGACGATTGGCGAAATAAGTAGAAGAATGAGAAATGCGTTTCAATTTTATTTGAAATGATAGAGAATAAGGATATCATAAAGAAAGTGTGAAAATTAAAAAAATGTATGAAGTCATAGGAAGCGATGACGTGATCATATATAGTATAGAGAACTATTTAAGTAGTAAAAAGGTAGGGGTGGTGTGGCGGTAGGGAAGTGACATAAAATAAAACCGAAAAAGGGTTATGTGAGTCATTTCCGTCCACCGATGAAATGTTGAGACGAAAAATGGTGTGGTAGATAGTAGTGCGAACAAAAAAGGGAAAAGAGACCCCCCCCCTCGCGTCCCCGCCGTAAGAATAGACCGTAGGTAAGAATGGACGGATGAAAAAGAGTCGGATGTTCGAGAGAATAACCCCCAGCATCAAAGAATGAAAAGAATCAAAGGAAAAAATATATGTTGGCAACAGAATGAAATAAAAGACTGGTGTATTATAAAATGAGAATATCGAGAGAATCTCTCGAACATCAGATGAAATCTCTCGATCATCATAATCTAAAAGATACACGACAACCCCGCGCCCCGCCGTAAGAATCGACCGAAGGTAGGAATAGACGGCGGATGGTATAACGCTCGCTTTGCTCGCTCTGTTCGAGAGATATTGAAATACTAACGACGGCATAAATCACTTCGAACATCACACACATAAACCTCTCGAACATCATAATCTAAAAGGAACACGACAACCCCGCGCCCCGCCGTAAGAATCGACCGAAGGTAGGAATAGACGGCGGATGTTATAACGCTCGCTTTGCTCGCTCTGTTCGAGAGATATTGAAATACTAACGAAGTCCTAAATCTCTCGAACATCACAAACATAAATCTCTCGAACATCACAAACATAAATCTCTCAAACATCACAAACATAAATCTCTCGAACATCATAATCTAAAAGGTACACGACAACCCCGCGCCCCCGCCGTAAGAATTGACCGAAGGTAAGAATAGACGGCGGATGGTATAACGCTCGCTTTGCTCGCTCTGCCCGAGAGATAATATTTTCAAATACGAACGAAGGGATAAATCACTTTCGAACATCATAAGTATAAATCTCTCAAACATAATTCTCTCAAACATCATAATCTAAAAGATACACGACAACCCCGCGCCCCCCGCCGTAAGAATCGACCGAAGGTAAGAATAGACGGCGGATGGTATAACGCTCGCTTCGCTCGCTTTGCCCGAGAGATATTGAAATACTAACGAGGTCCTAAATCACTCGAACATCATAATCTAAAAGATACACGACAACCCCGCGCCCCCCGCCGTAAGAATTGACCGAAGGTAAGAATAGACGGCGGATGGTATAACGCTCGCTCCGCTCGCTTTGCTCGCTCTGTTCGAGAGTTAATATTTTCAAATACTAACGAAGTTCAAAAATCTCTCGAACGATTGAATTCAAATAGAATAAAATGGAGAATGAAAAGCGCGACAAGTTGAAAAGAATCATCGATGATGACCTAGATGCTACCGCTATTGTAATCGTTGCGTATTATGAGTCGCATCTAGATATATGAGTCATTTCCGCCCACCGATATGAGACGATAAATAGAGAGGCGGGATGATGTGAATGAAATATGAAGATGTTATACGGTAGGATGATTGATAGAAAGAATACTGTTGCGTTTGTTTTGATTGACGACATCAAACTTATTATTAATGAGACCATCAATAGATTTAGATTTTGAAACGATTTTGCCATTTTTGTTAAGTAAAAGATCCTTTTTGATAAGACCCCCAGATGTTTGATATGCCTTACCTTCCCAAACGTCAGTTCGAGAGCCTTCTAAAATAGGATAAAGACGTCCATCAATATGAAAGAACCCGTCTTGAAATCGTTCTCGTCTTTTTTTTCTATTTTGATTGACAAGAATACCATAATCAAGAAGTTCTTGTTTGGTGACAGTTTCGGAGTCGGAGTCAGAGTCGGAGTCGGATTCAGAAATGAAATTGGTAATAGAAGGAGAAATGGAGACCCATTTTTTATATTTTTTAATAATGCTTAAATTTTGAGCTTTAAGAGAGGTATTTTCGGCTCGTAACAGAACGAGTTCATTCATATGATTAAAATTGTCGTGTTTCTTGATGAGTGAATTCAAGCGCTTGTTTTCTTCCAAAAGTTTCTTGAAATTATCAGGATTACATTGGTTGCTAAGAATAATCTCTCGAATCGTTTTGTCAAGAATAGTAAACGTGAGTTCATTCATACTGAGTAACTCGATATATTTTTTAGATTTAATAGTAATGGTGCGTAGTCTATCGATGAACAAAGGATGCTCTTTCATTTCATTTTCGACGTGGGTTTTATTATCGACTTTGAAGGCGTTTAACAAGCGAAAATTAGTATAAGTTTCTTTGTGTTGTGTGACCCGATTGACTAAATTATTAGAATTGCCAAACTTAATTAATTTTTCATTAGAATCACTAAGATTATCGATACGCCCATAATAAACACACTGCGTGTTGCGTCCGAACTGTTCCAACAACGTTTTTTCTCTAATTTTTTCGGCTGTTTTCTCAGACTTATCCAATAGGAATTGTGTTTGTTCCAACTGTGTTTTCAATTCGGCACTTTCTTCTTGGACGACCTCGTGGAGTGTTTCTTCAAGTTTGATATAATAATCGTGAATAGAATCGGCCTTTTTAGTTCCGGCTTTCAAACAGAATTTTTTGAATGTAGAAACGTTCAACAAGAATGTTTCTTTATTGTGACCACCTCTGATGTGGTCGGATTGCTTACCCTGTGGGTTAAGCGATGTTACATAATCCTGATCCTTGACAAAATGAATTTCAAGCAACATTTTAGCCTTTTGCTTAGTAGAGAATTCTAACCATCTCCAAACATCATCCAAGTCGATAACGAAGTCATTATTGGGGTCATATTTCAAAAAACCATAAAAGCTAGCAACAAAAAGTTGTTGTTCAGTTTCTGAAAATTTGGCTTGGATTTTAGTTAAGAGTTTATTTTGGTAAGTGGCAGATAACTTACTTATTGGATTGTGTTCAATCAAATCGACGATATTAAAAGATTCCATGGTTATATATTATACCGACGCGGATGACTTTAATTTGGTTATTGCTATTAAAAGTGATAACCAATACCACCATATTATGAGTCGAATCTAGATATATGAGTCATTTCCGCCCACCGATA
>RGCF01000226.1 GCA_009919265.1 Bacteroidota bacterium
AATATTAAATATGTCAGTTCTAACGAGCCATGGATATGCTGTATTAAAATCATCTTTAACAAAGGAAAAGGAAGATAAAATTAAGAAAGATCTCACAGTAAAACCTCAAACAATGCAACGCTTTGCTGCCCAAGAGGATAATGAATTTCCAGTCTTCCTAGAAAGTGCTACTCGCCTCTATTTGCCACGTGTCTGGGCTAAAGATACCCTGGGACCACCCGAACAATCTGTTATGTCCGATGGTTTACCCCTGCCTTCTGAACTAAAATTCATAGGGAAACCATATGATTACCAGGAAAATATTATATCTAAATTTATGAAAGCTGATGCAAATGGTCTTATCTGTGTGCCTTGTGGAAAAGGCAAAACATTCATGGCTTTAGCAATTGCATTTCGTCTTGGTGCACGTTTCATGGTTGTAGTAGATAAGGAGTTTCTTTTAGACCAATGGGCCGGGGAGATGCGCTCCCTTATACCTGGTATTCGTATTGGTCGCTTTCAATCTGAGAAAATGGAAGTAGAACCTGAGAAATATGATTGTACAATTTGTATGATTCAAACAATTGTAAAAAGGCAAATACCTGAATCTGTCCTACGTTCTTATAAATTTACAATCTTTGATGAGTGTCATCACTTGGGTGCTTCTCATTTCAGTAAGGTTCTAGGAAAGCTACAAACAAAACACATGTTGGGTCTAAGTGCAACACCTAAGCGTGATGATGGTCTAACAAAAGTATTTGAATGGCACTTGGGTAAGCCAGTATACTGGGAGAAAACAAGGGAGGCTGATGAGACCGTCACAGTAGAAGTCTTGAGATTCTCTTGTGATGATGATGAATATAACGATACTCCAACAAATTGGAGAGGTGAAACTGTTATTGCTACTTTGTTAACTAAAGTCGTCAATTGTTGCGAACGGAATGTATTTATGGCCGAGAAACTCAAGGAACTTATTAAGGAACCAAATAGGCGCATCTTGGTTCTTTCAGAACGCATTTCACACCTGGAATCATTAGAAATTCTAATGAAACCAACAGGATGTGTCATGGGATATTATATTGGTGGCATGAAGACAGCTACTCGTAATTTAGCTGCAGAGGAGGCTCAAATCCTTTGGGCCACTTATGCAATGGCAAGTGAGGCAATGAACATCAAAACACTAAACTGTGTGTTAATGGCTAGTCCACGCCGGAAGATTGAGCAGAGTACAGGTCGTATCTTGAGACAGAGGCCTGAAGACAGAAAGGTTTCACCAATTATTGTGGATGTAGTAGATGTTCATAGGTCATATCAATCACAGGCTCGTGAGCGCATTGCTTATTATAAGAAATGCGGCTACAAGATTAAGGATAGTGATGCCTCAGAGGAGGCTATGAAAAAGAAGGAAGGCCCAGTGACCTATGGATTTATCGATGATGATGATTAGTCGCAGCGATTACCTTGCCATGTACCACCTAATTCATAGCATCTGTATGCATCTGATCCAGGTGGATAAGGATTACCAGGCCTCGTACCTCCACGTCTACGTGTATTTCTAGACTTTGTCTTTCTAGAATGCTTTTTCCCCTTTTTAGAGCCACGGCGTCTTCTGGAGCCGGCCGTCTGTGAACATGACTTAGACCAGGCAACTCCATCAAGGGGCTTATTTAATAAAACAGGCGCACCCGTAGAACCAGTCCACTGACTGGGTTGCGTTGTATAACGGGCTGAATGCGCCTCGTATACACCCATGTCCTTGGATGAAACAAGCCCAACACCGCCGCGCTGGTTCAAGGGGTTCACGTGGTTAGGAGTGCATCCAACTTTATTATACTCAGCAAGTCCAGCAATGGGTCCTTCTAAACTGGTTGTGTAGCGACCACCTTTCATCCCAGGTAGACCGCCTGTAGATGAAAATCCAATTTGGCCGGGGCGAGACGCAGACATACAGGAATCGTAAGATCGATGTACCATCAGACCGTTGCTGGCACCACGATTGAGTTCACCACCGGGCTCATATCCTGCTCCTTGGCCACCTCCACGGTGTTTTCTTGTTCTGCTTTTACGAGAATGTCTTTTCATATGTTTCTTAGCCATCGCTTCTATTAAAGCGCATTATTTTTCTTAATCCAATGGCCATATATATTTTTTCCATTTCTATTATCCTTCATGAAACCAAATTCAATATTAGGATATTCCTTACAAAGCCTATAATGTTCTTGAATTTGTCTAATTGACATAGATTTAGAATGTTCTCTAAATTCATCAGGCGTCTTAATCATAGAGAGTATTTCTTCAATAATAAACGATCTGAAACGCTCATGGCATATTGTTGCATACTTCCGAAAGCTTTCATTGAGAATGTTAGTTCTTTCAAAATTAACTGTTAAGATATGAAGAGGCAATCGTTTCCAGTATTCCTCAATGGTATCCATTGAATATCTATCTATCTCTGTAAATACTGGATTTCTATCCTTATTCCATTTCATTAACTCTTCTTGTCTTAGTTTTACACCATCATAATAAACACCATTAAAGTCTGGAGATGTCCAAACGGCACTAGGTGAAAGTCCGTCTGCCCTTGCAATATCTACAATTTCTGAAGTCCATGTTCGCAAATGATTGTCTTCATGAGAAAGCACAGGTGCAAAGAGTTCCATACAATTCTGAAAATCTTCCACTGGTAAAATACAGCTGTTGATACCCCTCATATTAAATGCCTTCCCTTCATTTGATAAGAGGGCATCATAATACTCACATGGAAGGGTAGGGGTATTTCCATGGTAATCAGAGTCAATTACAGAAAATCGACCGTGAAATACTTTTACAAATTGCGCCATATGCTCCTTGTTTGTCACATCAATAATACATATAATCCCAGGTCTACTGCGATTATATATATAATCTATATTTAAACCAATGTCTTGTGAAAATCCAAAGCATACATATACATCAAAATCAGGAAGTCTTTCAATGTCTGTAATATTATTGTGAACAGTATCTCCTGCCCATAAAATCATATGTAGGTCATGTCTCCCTGCAAATTCACGAAGAATTTCACTTGGCACATCTAAGGTAAAATTCATTGTTCTTTTCATCTATGCATTCTAAATTAAAAAGTAAAGCTTCAATTTTTACAAAACACTTGTAACTACATACGACTCAAAATCTTCATTCCATTCTGCCATAACACGTAAAGGTTCACCTGTAGCCCTTTTGAGTTGTAGAGCTTGACTAATTGAAAGTGTCTGAATAGCAGCACGACCAAGTGTGGTTCCTTCTGAAGTAACCAGATCATATAGATCAGGTTTTCCAATAACAGGAATACATTTAAAATCACTAGGCCCTG
The DNA here is from genome assembly GCA_009919265.1 of Bacteroidota bacterium. Lineage (GTDB taxonomy): Bacteria > Bacteroidota > Ignavibacteria > Kapaibacteriales > UBA961 > UBA961. The sequence continues at coordinate 3,329 of RGCF01000226.1, forward strand.
TTGTTATAATCGGCTTTGGTGCTGCCATATGTGTTACCTTCAGAAGTCTGAATGAAGGTAAATCTGGCATTAAACAAATATTTCCACCACTCAATATCTGAATTGCCTCCTGAATAGAATTTAGAGGAACCATACTTGCCACTTGGATTTTCCAATTTAATTGAAAGCGTTCATCATTAAACCAAATGTGGTCTGAAAATTTTTGAACAAGAGCAAATCTGTCTTTGAAATTTTTAGAGGAACGTATTTGTTCACCCGCTGCTACTACACAATCTTCAATTTGTAGAAGACCTTCTGTATGAAACAGAGTTATAGCAAAAATCCATGTATCTTGTAAAGTTTCACGATCTAAACGCATTGGTAGAATATTTGGTGTATCAGATTGCGACTCATCTATAATTACGGGTCTAAATTCATTTCCTATAATGAGAAGTCCTTGATTACCTCTATAGGGTCTAGCAAATGCAACATATCGATTTGCCTTAATACGTGGGTCATCTCTTTCAGGTCTATAGGAAACGGCTGGGGCTCGCAGAATATCAGGGTAGTTATCTGGTATTGTGCGAATCCAATTACGTTCTTGATAATTAGGCTTCAAAAATCTAGGTGTATTTGATTGGATCTTAGAATTTCTAGGGTGCCTGTGCATCTATTACTATTTACGTGTTTTACGTTTAGGCTTCTTAGATTTCCTTGTTCTTTTATTTCTACCACCACCTTCTGTATTTTCATTATTGCTAGTAGGCGGTAAAGGTGGACCCGTATGTTCAAATTATTTCGTATCGGATTTTTTTAAAAGGCCGAATACATCCCAGGCTCAGACGTGTCATTGGCCATGATACCCTGCATGAATTCACCCCCATTTTGAGCAAATTCAGGAGTAAAAGAACTCATTGCATGACCAGCTTGAGATGATGATGCAGATGCAATCCCAGAAGCCTCAGCAATACTATGAGTTGTATTATCAGGAGCAGGTTGAAACATTCTTTCAGGATGTCTTAATCTTTCTGGATGAGAAGCGGATTCCTCATTCGTTCCATATGGATCATGGGCTACTTCAGGGCTTGTCATGCGCTCTTCTTTATAATCAGGAGCTTGATTTGGAGAAGAGGGGCCCGCCTGGACTATATTTCTTGCAGGATAGATAACAGGTGGGTGTTCCATCACTGGAGCTGCAGATAATGTATGTAAACTCTGAAATCCTTCTCTAGGCATAAACCACAGAATAACACTCAAGACAACTAAGAGTGCTAAGAGTAAACCAATCCGGAATGACATCTGTCGCACTCGTAGGAAAAAAATTAGTGAATTATGCCGGAGACATCTAAAAATGTATATATCCTTCCTTATTCATAAAATAATAGGCAATGCATACGGCAGCCATTATATTTATAAGAGCATGATTGCGCATAGAAGACATTTTAAATAGCATTGGAATATG
>RGCF01000227.1 GCA_009919265.1 Bacteroidota bacterium
GTGATAATTATTGTCTAAAGTCCCATTGAAAATACCATCAGTTAACCTATATGTAAAAACAGCGACTAAACTCCCCACCAATGCTGCATCGGGGTCTTGATACACATATCTTGTTCCTAACTCGATTCTTTTTAAAATAATTTTGTCATTAGTCAGACCTGTGACATTAAAAGTACCACCGGTATTATTAGTGAATGTCAGAGTCCCTGAATTGTAAGTACCACTCGTTACAAAAGTATCCGTTAGACCTGTAAGTGTAAACGTCCCCCCCGTATTATTTCTAAATGTAGCGACAGAACCTGATTTGGTTGCTCCTGTTACAAAAACATCAGTAAGACCGGTTAGTGTAAACGTCCCACCTGTATTATTCGTAAATGTAGCAACAGAACCTGATTTAGTTGCACCGGTAACAAAAGTATCTGTTAGACCTGTAAGTGTAAATGTCCCCCCCGTATTATTTCTAAATGTCGCAACAGAACCCGATTTTGTTGCTCCTGTTACAAAAACATCGGTAAAACCTGTTATGTTAACATTGGCATTATCGGTTCTTCTAAGTGTTAAAGTTTTTGTGTTATTATTAAAAGTACCACCTGTTACATATATGTCAGTAAAACCGGTCAAAAATCCGGTAACATTGAATGTCCCACCCGTGTTATTTGTGAATGTCGCGGTTCCCGTTGATGGGTTATATGTACCACCTGTAATTGTAACATCCGAAGCAAGTATTGATAAATTCACAGACAAGTTTGGTAACCCATCATTTCTTTGAATTGTTAAATCATAATTGGCAGGGTTAAATGTAAATCCAGTTGTATAATAATCTGTAAAACCTGTGATTGTTACTGTACCACCTGTTGAATTATTTAATGTTAAAGTGTCGTTTGTGTTATTGAATGTCCCACCGGTTATAGAAACACCCCCACTAACTGCACCGGTAGACAACACTCTCCAAGACGCATTTGTATCATCATAACCACCAACACCAGAAATTGTTGACGCTGTCCAAGCATTTATGAACGCGATACCGGCTGCTGAGTTATTTTTTACGGTAGAACCAAATTCCGAAATTACAACTGTTGGACCTCCAGGTCCTGTAGCACCTGTTGCGTTGTTCCATAAAGTTTGGTAATTATCTATTCTAAATTGGTAAATTTTATTTGTTTCATAAACATAAGTTAACATACCAAGTTTACGTCTACCTGATGAAATATTGTCGGAATTTAATGTTAAAACATCCGGTGAAAAGACAGTACCAGCTCCTTTAGTAAATTGAATTGGGATAGAGTTACCTGAAAATTCAATTATACCGGTATTACCTGAAGGTATTGTATATGTTAAACCTGATAATGAAAAAACTTCAGTGTATCCGCCGGTTTGTAGAATACTGAAATTAGTTCCAAATGTAGCACCATTCGGAACCGACGGGTTACCGAATGACGTTATTGGAGAAACAGGTATTTTATCTAAAAAATTACTCATATTATGGCGCTATTGTGTTACCTCTCATATAAATATTTTGAGTGTCTATTATCTTGAATATTGTGTTAGGATATGTTGTATAAACTCTATATGTTGTTTGTGGTATTGTTGTTCCGGTATATGTAAATGTGTATGAATTGATTGTTGCTTCAGTACCAACACCTGTCAACAGATTAGGGTTATTACTTGTATTTAAGTCAATCATGATTTGACGTTCATTATTTGTCAATGAAACCGGAATCATCCAGGTATACCATCCGTAACCATTTACATAATCACTTGGAACTTCTGTGGTTAAGAAATTGTATGCGACTATAGAATTATTGAAACTATCTTCCCCACCAGATACTTGTGGTACAGTCTGTTGAATTAAATTAGGGAATAGACCACTTGTCCAACCACTAAAATCAATATAAGTGTTCATATCAATATTAAATTGAACTTGGTTTTGTGTTGGTTGTGAATAGTTAGTAAACCCAAAGAAATTTCTTCCGTTATCATACATCCACTGACCTATATTTGTTGAACCTGAAACCGGTTCAATGAATAGATAAGCGAAATACACCGGTGTTGGGGTTGGTGTTGGAGTTTTAGTTGGTGTAGGTGTTGTGGTCGTTGTTGTTGTAACTGTAGGTGTTGGTGTCGGAGCGTTCGGTGTTTTTGTTTGTGTTGGTGTTGGAGTTTTAGTAGGTGTTCCGGTTGGTGTTGATGATGGTTGACAAACATTATTTGTCGGTGTTACAGTTGGAGTAACCGTAGGTGTTGGTGTTGTTGTTGGTGTAATAGTAACAGTTGGTGTTGGTGTAGGTGTTGGTAATGGTACGTTTAATATAACAGGACAATCCGCGTTTTCTATTAATATTGTATAAACACCATAAACAGTTCTTGGTGGTGTAAGTAAAGATGGGTCAAAATTGTAAGGTAATATTTGATTACCCAAATTTATAACACTATTAACACCAATGGGTTTAAACAAAATATTTGCAACCTCACCACTATAATTTACACTTTGTATTGTGATTGTACTCATCTAAAAATTGAACAAACTTTATCTGTCATTTAATAAATAGTTTAGTTGTGATTATATGTTTACATAAATAAAAAAATCCCCTTAAATTGGGGATTCAATTTTAATCTTTTTCTATTAATTACAACTACCGGTCTCGGATATACTTGTAACTTGACCTGTTATATCTGTAAGTATCGCATCAATAAACGGGTCATTACACGACCACACTCCAGGTATTAAATTAAACGACGGGTTGTAATATGGTGTTGTTAGTGAAGTGTCACTATATAAGTAAGAACCAACAATAACACTTGATGATTGAGAATATAATGTTATAGGGGTATCACTACAACATAACGTGAAATTATGTGTGAAATATGGTGTTGTTGGTGTAGGTGTCGATGTAAAAGTCGGTGTAGGTGTTGGTGTTTGTGTTGTGGTAATTGTTGGTGTAACCGTTTGTGATATACTTGGTGTTGGTGTCGGTGAACCATCAGATATTTCGTATTCAAAATCATTTGTTGGGCAGAAATTTTCACCACAATCCGGACAGTCAGGGTTAAACATATCAAATGTGTCTTTCAACAAGTTAAAATTATGCTTCACTTCTGGTGCAGATAATGGTGTGATATACATTCTGAATTGTGAAATACCACCTTCAAAAGTTCCACCAAAATTTTGTTCCAATAATATGTTTGTTGATAAACCACTATATGTTGTACCACTTAAATCGTTTGTTGGTAATGATTCCGGGTCTTGTATGTATGTTGTTCCGGTTGTAGATGAAAAAGTTAAATTCTCACGTAAACCCTGTGTCCCACCACCCCAAGAAATATTGAAAGGAACACCAACTTGTTTTTCTTTATCTGTATTTAAACCTCTTGGAATAATTTCTTCAAAATTTTCAATAGTAAAAAATCTTCTACCGTTGATATAAATTTTTAATCTTCCTTTTCTGTAATCTTTATCTATCAACCACTTTTCATTCAGATTTACAAGTTCAACTTCAGATGGTTTTAAATAATTTTCCTGTGTATATGGTGGAGCAATCAAAACCATTGAGTTATTGGCTAATGATTCTAAAAGTTTCGTTTCAGTAATATCACCCAATCCACCCCTATAAAATAAATCACAAGTATCTAACCAAGTATATCTTTCCCAAACCGCGTCTAATAAGAACCAATGTTCTGTATCCAAATAAGTTGGGTTAACATTCTCACAATAATCATAAATTCCTGTTGGTGAACAATATTCTGTAATTGTATATCCTGTTTGATATGTAATACCACTTGTTTCACAAGAACCTGTTGTAATACAATCACCGGTAAATCTCAAAACTTTAACACCAATACTTGGATTGTTTGGGTTTCCACAAAGTTTAAAAGAGATTGCGTTTGACATCGAGTCAAATAATGGGTCGGTTTCACAAGTCGATTGAATTGAAGATTCACAAGTATGGGATTTACATTCCCAACCACAAATCTCTATTTCAGTAGCTGGACAACCACAAGAATTACAAACATTAGTTGAAGAATTACAACCACAAACATTACAACCATAATTTTTATGTGGGTCGTGTTCTCCATTACTGCTTCTTGGTGGATACACATATATACATCTACTATTTGTTACACCTGTATTACAACAAGAACAAGTTTCTAATTCTGTAAGACCTGATGTTACTCTTGTATAATCGGATATTCCACCCATATACCCATCTGCGTGATGGTAGAATTTATTCTCAGCACGGGTACCCATGTAGAAAAATATATTTTTGTTTTGAGGATAAATTTCGTTTAATGTGGTTTCCCCTGTAGATGGTGAATACTCATTAACAAGTCTTGGTTTCAATAACATTTCCACCGTCCATCCTTTATTCATTCTTTCAGGGAAAATCTCATAATCGTAACCAAACAACTTATAAAAACCTTGATAAAAACCACCATATAATTCATGGTAATACCCAACGGATTCATTTTTACTAACAACTTCGTACAAAATTGTTTTGTCAAAACCAGAAAATCTAACGTTTGATGATGTATAACCGGTAACTTGAAATAATTTTAATCTTCTGTCAAAGTATAATCTGTCAAACTTTGTAAAATCATCAATACCATTAGTGAATGTTATTGTTTGACCTGTCATTCCTGTCACTAATCCATTATCAATACCTGTCAAACCTATATCACAAGATGTATTTGCGGTCAAACAACTTAAATCTAAATTTTCAGGATTGTAATAATTTAATGAAA
>RGCF01000228.1 GCA_009919265.1 Bacteroidota bacterium
TTTAGTAGAGTTCTTAAGAAATAAATTTAAAATTGTAAATCCCGCCTTGTCTTTAAAAACAATTCATGTTCATGCATCTGAGGTTCGTACTTATGAAAAAACAGATATTGTGGATAGACCCATTTACATGTTTGTAGAACCTAGTGGTCTTCATGAATTACATCCAGTTATATCTTGGGAAGGATGGGCTGGAGAACCCATTCTCTATGAGACACTCGATAGACCCCTGAAAGCAACAACTGCAAAACATCTGAATATGTTTTGTTCTCAGATGAATCGTGATCCTAGATTTGTTTGGGCAGCTGAGGGTCTGAATTCTTATTTGCCTCCTATTGGTCAAGATAGACCGATTGAAATTCAAGGTGGTGCATTTGTAAGTCCATCAGGCCTTGTCTACAGACATACAGATATCTGTGTTGGAACTACAGACATTCAAAAAGAAGCATGGTCTGATAATAAATTGAGCCATCTAATGGCATCTTATAATGTGGAATCTATGATGGCCTTTCAATTAGAACCAGATTGGGTTCAAGAACCTGCATTGTTCACATTATATTATTTATCTAAAGTGATACAGCAAAATAAGAAAAATCCAAATTCATCTTTCTGGTGTAAGAAAACAAATGGTCTTTTGTCCGCTATTCAGTTATTCAAGTGGGAGAAAGCAGCAGGTCGTCTCTTAGAATATTCTGATCAAACCCAAGTATTTGCACAACATGTTGTAGGTAGAACTTGTCATGGAACTAGACCTGTGAAGATAGACATTGACGCAATGCGTGAAGCTATGAATGGTAAATGGTTAGCGAGTGCTTCATTAGTCGAAAAGAAATGTGTTATTGTTCAAGATACATATCATATGCAAAATGAACTAGTGGTCAGTTTGTCTGAGAAATGTACAGAGGCTGGATATAATGTTGAACTTTTATGGGCTAGTTCGGATGCAACAATGTTTGCAAATGTTTTATCAGGCGCCTCCTTAGTTATTTTAAGTTCCTCCTTAAAACATATTAAATATCCATCGTGGGCTTGGTTGTGGCTGGCACCTGTGGGCTGTAAGGTTTTAGAATTACAAGAAGAGAGAGAACCATCTGACTTATTAGTTCACTTGGCAGCTGCTGCTGGTCTTGAATGGACTTTACTCCAGTATCCTCGTTCAACTCCAGAGGGTTTCAAGAAAATTATTGAGAAAGAGGTTACAAAGTTTCTAGATGCTCAAAGTGTAAAGGTTGATAAGCTAATATTGAATGCCACGTTGTCAGATACAATTCCATCACTCATTGAGACAGAGGCTCTAGCAGCTAAGCCAGTTGTCAGAACGCCTCCTAAGTCCATGAAGTTCGGGTTCTTTGGACACAAGGGAGACTCATTTAGGGAGATGATTGATTTATGGGTTGAATATGGGTTTGTAGAAAGAAAGGAGGATCCTTCTCTAACACACTGTTTCCTAGGTGATGTCCTATTATACGACAGACCCACGTGGGCATGGTTAGATAAGGCTTCTGACAAGGAAAAGGATTACAGTCTATGTTTAGCTGGAAATCCAGACCCCTCAGAGAAGCCTCGTGCAAAGCCATGGATTTTCTGGCCTCGTGAGCCTCGTTTGGTGGAAGAAATGGCCAAGATTCCCAGAAAGTCCTATGAGGCTAGACAGGACACCATGGTATTCTATGGTCGCATTGAAAATGCCGATCAGGGTCAATGGCGCCAGGATATCAGTGGATGGAAGATGGCTTGTGCAAAGTTTTCAATGCAGCAAGGGAAAGAACCTTATACCTTGAAACCCAGAGAATACTTAGAGGCCTTACAGAATTCTAAATATGGTCTATGTATTCGTGGTTATGGACCAAAGTGTAATCGTGAAATAGAACTTCTTGCCATGGGCACTGTGCCCGTGGTAACAAATGGAGTTGATATCTCTGATTATGCAGAGCCTCTGATTGATGGAACACATGTTCTCTGTGTTTCAGATCATGAGGACGCAATGCAGAAGATTTGTAAGATTTCTGAGGAGAAGTGGGCAGAAATGTCTGAAGCTGGGTTCCAGTGGTGGAAGCGCAATTGCTCAGTTGAGGGATCATGGGAAACAACACGTAATTTACTTAATTAAAACATATAAGTTCCAAATATAAGATGGACTTAGCAATCTGTATTGCAGTCAAAAATCGCTCAAATCTTGTTGTATATCAAGAAGATCCGATCGAAACCTATAAGCATATTGCGAATAAAATCCAGGGGGCTCCAACAGATGTATATTTCCCTCCGACATTAAATAAGGATTTAACAATTACCTTGAATTTACTACCTAAACTTTTGATGAGTCTAAGAATGATTAAAACTGGAAATGACAATTGGACTATTATAATTGTGGATTATGAAAGCACAGATGTCAATGTAGAAGCGATTGCAAATCAAATTCTAGATGGACATATACGGTATGTTGTAAAAAAACAGGAGGGGCAATTTAGTCGTGGTTCGGGACTTCATTTGGCTGCAGAGGTAGCAAAAGAACGAGGGCATGCTGCCTTATTTTTCTGTGATGCAGATATGTATTTTACACACCATTATATTTTTGATAGAGCTGCAGAAGCCATTGAAGATGGAAAGGTATATTATCCAATCTGTTTTAGTTTTACACAACCAGATCATATGAAAGGATACTGGAGAGATTCTGGCTATGGAATGATGTTTATTTCAACTGAGAAATACTTTGGAACAAAAAGGTGGCAACATAATATAAGTTGGGGTGAAGAAGACAATGCAATGCGTAGTAATTTTTCTGAGGCTGAAATTATTCGTGCAAAGGCATTTGGATACTTTCATCAATGGCATCCAAATTCCTTTGTTTTTAAAAATTTAGAATATCCTGTAAAACACTATGCAGGAAAGGCGGCTATTCAAGAAATAGTCTGATATTTTATAAGAGAACCATATTTGATTTATTTTTGAGCACATGGATGCCACATGATTCAACAAGGAGGCCTCCATTTACATAGACCCCATAATTCATATGAATATTATCATTTTCTAGAGCAAAGTGCCATACTGTATATTCACCTTCTGAGTTCCAGGGCTCAGCACGCTCATCTACACAGGCAATTAATCGATATTTCTTATCTGTAACAAAAATACGACCCAAGTTTTCTACAAGACTATCCTTTTGCTGATCTGTTATAGTATCTACTAGGATTGAATGGCATCCAGTAATATATAAATCAGTTACTAACTCAGGGTATTTATCAGGTGTACACTTATATAAGCGATTTTGTATACGCTCATCTGATCCTGGATTATTCATGACTTCCTTACCAATGAGTTCTACCTTCTTATATCCATTAAATAAGGTTTTCACTAGGCTATCTTTTGTAAGTTCCTCTACAGGAACATACATATCATACCCATTTACTGAGCAAAGGACTGCAGTCCCTTGTAAGAAGCATACTGACCCTGAAGGCATTGGGTATAAGAAATAAGTACCACTCTCTGGAGATAATGTTGTACCATTGTTCCATACATATGATGAATTTCCAGCTTGTGCACTATCACTATTTGTTGATACTTTCCATTGTGTTGCGGTGAGCACAATGCTATCTTTATAACCACTCAAATAGGGGACACCCGCAACATCAGTTGCCGTATTTGTTGAAATGAAAAATTTACGAATAACCCAAGTAGTATTGTCAGTTATATATAAATTTCCAGATGTATCTAATGCTATACTATTTGGACTACCAAATTGTACAGCGCCTGCAACACCATTCTGATATCCTGAAATCGCTTGATCGCCTGCAAAAGTAGTAACAGCTCCTGATGAAATTTCAATTTTACGAATAACATGGTTATAAGTGTCAGCTACATACATGTTTCCAGAATTATCTAATGCGATACCTGTTGGATGATTAAACCTTGCATAGCTTCCATATCCTTCCGCATATCCTTGTGACGAACCTGCAAGAGTAGTCACTTGTCCTGTTGAAATAGCAAATTTACGAATACAGTGGTTACTAATGTCAGCTACATAGATGTTTCCAGGATTATCTAATGCGATACCTGTTGGATTACTAAACCTTACCAGGTTTCCATATCCTTCCACATATCCTGAATTAGGTGGATCGCCTACAAGAGTAGTCACTTCTCCTGTTGAAATAACAATTTTACGAATAATATGGTTACCAGTGTCAGCTACATATAAATTTCCAGCATTATCATATGCTATACCTTGGGGATCACGAAACGTAGCCGGGTTTCCGTAGTAACCAGTATCCGCATATCCTTGTGACCCTGTGCCTGCAAGAGTACTCACCACACCTGTTGAAATGACAATTTTACGAATTCTATTGTTACCAGTGTCAGCTACATATAAATTTCCAGATGTATCTAATGCTACATCGTATGGATTATTAAACTGTGCCACGTTTCCACTACCATCCGTATATCCTGCCCATGTGCCTGCAAGAGTACTCACCACACCTGTTGAAATGACAATTTTACGAATAACATGGTTATTACTGTCAGCTACATATAAATTTCCAGATGTATCTGATGCTATAGCACAATGCGTATTAAATAACGGATCCGTATTTCCAACAACATAGTTATTAGATACAGCCAATGAAGCATTACCTATACTTGAATTCAGTACTGCGCTATCTGCAGCAGCTTGACTAGAAAAATATATCACCGGAGGATATAAGGCCATTATACTTACTACTTAATCTAGCGAAATATTATACCGGGAATAA
>RGCF01000229.1 GCA_009919265.1 Bacteroidota bacterium
CCATATCTTTCACATAGACTTCTGGTGTTTCTTTTATTATATCTCGCAATGGCATTATCGTATTAAATTTTATATCTATATATACACCACCCTCCTTATATAATAAACAATATCTCATCAGATCTGATTTATATGCACCGGGCTTTAATAGGTAAAAGGCATGTAATACATCTATTGAAAAATGTTTTTCAATATATGCGGCAGAATCTTCATCTGAATATAAATAATAGTCAAATTCTTTATTCATTTCTAGAAACGAATATATATTCTCTTTCATTTTTGGAGGAACTTTATTCGAATGCCAATTGTTATATATAACTGTAGGAATACCCGATATAGACGTAGGACTTTGTATACGCCTAGGTATATAATGGGGAATTTCAAATAAATTACTATCTATCGAATTAAAAAAGGGTTCTACTGTTCGTAAACTTAGTATGTATACGAATATGATTATTATTAATATGTTTAATTGTATACTTTTACCCATCCTATTTTATGTATATATAAGATATACAAAATGGTCTAAGACTATTTTTTATATCTTATATATGGAAGCCGTAGGATTCTATTGCCTGAGTATCCCAGGTTCAGATCGCTATAACCGGATGAAATATAGATTTTTACACGAACAGATAAATGCCACTTTTATCCCCGTTCTCACAGAAACAGATTCTCGCCTCCACGGCCTCCAAGGACCATCCGCGGCATCCGTAGCTTTCGGTCACCTAGACATGATGCGGGAGTTTCTCAAATCCGGAAAAGAATATGGAATCTTTTGCGAAGATGATGTACATCTACGTAGAGGAATCCTTCAATATATACCCGAACTTGTCATGAAATTCAAGAGAAATCACCTAGAAATTCTTCTCATGAGCTATCTATTTCCAAAACAAATTCGCACTCTTGATTTTTATTTTGATACATCCTTTGAAGGACAGTTCAATACTCCTATAGATGAAAATATAATTATGTTCAGACATATTGATCGTCTCTGGGGATCTCAAATGTATATGTTAGATCGTAAGAAAGCTGCCTATTTTCTCGAAACATACACGGAAGAATATTACCACAGAACAAAAACGGATCCCTCCTTAAAACCTTTTAGCGCAGATTATCTATTCACTAAGGATGGCGTGCGAGCAGCCATCTACCCCATGATGGGAGTTGAAGAATCCTATACCATATCTCATTCTGTTCAAAATACATATCATTTAGAGTCTCATATGGAACATTATTCTGAACATAAATACATTTAACCTATTTACCCTAATAAAAACGATTATCCTCCTCCAAATGCTGATATCTATCTTAAAGATTTCGTGTGAAAGATAAGTAAATGACTGCTATCTATGGACGTCATACATATGGAAAGCTTACGATTCATGCATGGAATGAAGATTATAAAGCTTCTACTATTCGTGTAGGCGCATTTTGTTCATTATCTGGTGGAATAGAAATCTTCCTAGATGGTAATCATACGTATAGCACATTCTCTACATTTCCATTTAAGGAAAAACTCGGATGGGATGCTCCTCGCAATGCCTATGGGAAATCTATTCCAGAAATTGGTAATGATGTGTGGATTGGCTCCGATGCCACCATCTTTTCTGGCGTGACTATCGGTAATGGAGCTATAATTGGCGCTAAAACAGTTGTTACAAAAGATGTTCCACCGTATGCAATTGTCGCCGGAAATCCTGGGAAAATCAAGAAATATAGATTTTCTCAAGATGTAATTGATGATCTTCTCAAATATCCATGGTGGGATCTTCCAGATCAAATCATCCGCACAGAAATACTACCTACCATACATAATATATATGAAACAATCACAAAGCTAAAAGAAATATATGAGTTATACAACGCGGGCAAGGACAGTTAATCCGTTATTGTTCGTAAATCTCTCCTTCAGGGTCCACTCAGGATGATCTCTCAAGAATTCCTCCACAGCCGGCCACAACCCTTTTGCGATTTCATCTACAGGTATTCCAGTCAACTTTGATTGTTCTACCATGTTCCATCCCATGCGAATAGACTCGCCATATTCCCCATCCACCGTAGTATCATGTAGAATAATATACTTCTTTGCATGTGAATGCCATCTGGCAAGCTCCCTCTTCAAATGTCCATACACATGCCATGTATCAATAAAAAGAAGATCTGTATCCTCCATCTTACATGTCAAATCATCCTCCTTATAGAAGGTCGCTTTGACACCCTCATTCTCGCATACATCAACAAATGTTTCTATCGCGTCACAACCAACCAAATCAACCATGATCATACGAGCTCCCTCCTTTCCTCGGATACCATTCCCCAATGCATACGAACTAACAGCTCCACGAACTCCACACTCGGTCGTATGCGTACATTCCGATGCATACCTGGAAAGTGTAGGCAAGTGCTCATTGATGTCAGATGGATTCTTACACCTCTCCAAGTAGCCCCGCTCAATAAATGACATTGTTATACCGGATTATTCTATTTTTGTCTGTAAAACGCAGGATCAAACGAGCTGTTTATTGTTCTCTCTTAATAAACCAAGGTGTGTTGCTTCCATAATACGATTTGCAGGAACTTCCTCACGCACATACTTTGCAAATACATGCTCCATAGATGGATGTTGTAACATCTCAATATAATTAAATTTGTTCAGATACTTGTATCGGATCGCATATAACCCCAAACAACAATCATCATATACATACTTTTCATGTATCACATCATACCATTTTATAAATGCGTCATACTGACTCTCAAGCTCCACAACTGACTTTAAAAATGTGGCATCCGAAAGTGTGTATAAACCCGTAAGCTTTATTATAATATCTTCGTCATCAAAGTCATATGTATCAGCAAGTAAAAAAAGATCATGAAATTCTTTCATCCCCTTCCTCTCAAATGATCTAATACTATTTGTTCCGGTGTATACAAGTGTAAGTCCTTCTAACTCATCAAATACTGTTTCTCTCATGCCATTGTTTTCTACGAGATATACTTCAAATGGTAAGTCCTTCATAACGGATATAGAATTCTTTATCTGAGAGACATATGTTATTTCTCTTTCAGGTGTATTTATACTAGATGTAATAATAAATCTGAATTTCATACTATCTATGGTTTATAACATATACTTCAATATTTACCGAACGTATTACTACCCCGAGGGGCAGTGTAATTAACTTTGATACTTCATGGTAGATGAAATCCTGTAGCACAATACAGCGTCTACGCAAACCAAAACTGCTTGACATGTCTATATTTGACTGGCTCTTATCCCTCCTGTTAGCGGGTATTCTCGGCTATTTCTTGAAGCTACGTGGATTCGCCTGGGTTATATTCATATTCGTTTGGATTCTTTTTGGAGTTGTAGTTCATCTCTATTTTGGTATCAATACTATGCTCGGATACTATCTAGGTCTTAACCCCAAACCTATACGAGAAGAATGCCTCTAAACATATATACTTTTCGTAAAGTAGAATGAAGGATACTAAAAGAAAACATACAAGACGAAATACAAAAGGAAATTTCTCAGAACTCGGTGAAGGGCGCTCCAAATCTATATACATTGAACCCCAATCAACCGATACAGCTGTCATGATAGCATTCTATAATCCCGCAGGCTTCAAAAGAATCCTAAATAATATTTTATACGTTATTCATACCCTGAAAGAAAAAAAAATCCCTTACTTTGTCGTAGAATGTGTATTCCCCAATAGAAAACCCCAGATTCCCAACGCAGACCTCGTCCTTCATTCCAAATCCTACATGTTCTATAAAGAACAACTTCTGAATGCACTCGAAAAAATCATACCCGGCAAATATACAAAACTCGTTGCCATGGATGGCGATATTATTTTTGACGCACCCGACTGGCTGGATCAAATTTCAGTCATGCTCAATACAAAAGATATCATTCAACCATATCTAAAGGCGTGCTGGCTCATGCCAGATAATACACGTATTCGCGCATGGAAATACGGAATAGCTTACGCTCACTCAAAACATATCGCACGCAACAATGTAACTATTTCAAAATATCACCCCGGTTTCGCATGGGCGTTTCGTCGTTCCGTATTTAAACGCCTGGGTGGTTTCTATCCGAATGCGCTCATCGGAGGTGGCGACTCACTTTTCATGTTAAACTTCTTCTATGATACAATACCCGAATCATGGATACAGCGATTTGACAAGGCGCTGAATCTTTTTACAGGCGATTGGGCAACCTATCATACGCGATTTAAAGAAGTAAATCCAACGCTTGGCCATTTGAATATAAAAGCTATGCACCTCTTCCACGGACTTATTCTTCATCGCCAATATGGAACACGCTACTCCATTTTAAATAAATATGCAAATACCACTTGGGACAATGTTTTCAAAGTAAATGACGACGGACTCACTGAATTTATAGATCCTAAAATGAACACTATATTGCTAAAGTTCTTCAAACAACGAAATGAAGATGTCTCACTCAAACATGCCATGCGTTTGACCTACGGTGAAACCAAAAAAGTCATAGTGTCATCTCTCAATAAAGATACGGATACACCAATCATCCCTGAAGAAATGAAATAAAATGCCAATAGGTGTCACGTGGACTTCTTCCGGAGTTCGTAATGTATGCCGTGACTGCCCCCGTTTGGCAGTGTAACTTATATAATTTAGACCTACGGGCATTTCAAACCGGCACT
>RGCF01000230.1 GCA_009919265.1 Bacteroidota bacterium
GTATCGTTAAATTAAGCCAAGAAGATTCTTCCATTGGCAGGGTATATAATCCCTGGCCACTTTTATCTAATTCCCCTGTATCTGCCATTCTAGTAATTTGCTATAAAAAAATTGAATTATTTACCCCTCATTCATACGTAACAATGCCAGAAGTACAAAAGCACGGATTTATCTGGGAGAGAGAACTAGCAACCAAAGTGTATGGAGCTACTGAGGAAGAATTGGAGGCAATTGGATACACGGCAGTTCACGATCTTCCTCTTGCATTAAATAAACTGGATTCTGTAAATGTATCTTGTAAGACCTCTTGTGCACCAAATACAGTTTGTATGGGAGATGCCCTTCGCCTCTTTGATTCAGTAAACAGTGGAGAAAAACTTCATGCGACTGTGGTGCATTATAAACAGGTGGGGGAAGAGAAGCATCTTACATCAATTGTTCAAGTTGATCTTACTGCATCGAAGGAACTCTTATTTGGAACATTAAATCGTGAGCAGATTGAAGAATTAGATAAGCTAATAAAAAAGGTTCCCCAGAAATGTTCACCTAGTGTAGAGGAGCATTCAGCAATGTATACGCTAAGAAATACATTAAAATGTCCTGCTATTCTGCTGAATATCAAGTGTAATAGTCAGCAGAGTAGATTACAGTGTTCTTTCAATGGGTTTCAGAAATTCCTTTCAGATAACCCTGGTCGTATTATTTCTAAAAGCCAAGGAAATATCTTTCGTGGTCAGACAATCATAAGTGTAATTAAATCAGCTAGAAGAATTTTCAATAAGTAAATTCAAGACCTCATTCACTTCACCTTTTGAAAGACTGCGAGGTCCCACGGTATTCGATGGAAAGGTATGTTGGTTTACCTTCTCTACTATTTTTTGTAGATTAGGAAAGTGCTGAGTATCTAATTTTAAGAAATAGTGAGATTGCACACTGTAATCCCCTGTGCCCTTCAGATAACAAGTCCCTGCCTTTCCTCCAACTCTACGAAAGGCTATATGCCACACATCACATGTCTTAACATATTGAAACCCTTTTTCTTTTACAGATGTAGTCTTAGGTCGGTCAGTATCTTTCTTTTCCCAAATTTGAAAGACACATGGCACATCGTATTCTATTGCATTCACCTCAAAGGAATTCTTTGGCACTTCCTTTTCTAAGATACAATGAAACTTAGACGGAAATGCTCTACTCATGGATGGTTTCACAAATGATTTGGGTAATATAAAGGCAATAATATCAGCGTATTTGGAGGCATGTTGGATAAAAGACTTTGCTAAAGATCCCTGTTTACCAAAGGGTGGGTTGCCAAAGAAGACCCGTTTTGCCTGAGAAGAAGGTTCCCAAGTTAAGAAGTCTCCTTTTAAAATTGTATCTATCTTAGGATCCAAGTCAATACCAATGACCTGAATTCCATTTGGCAAGGCTTTCAGAAAAGACCCATTCCCTGCAGATGGCTCAATCCACTGATACTGTGATGCAGTAGGTATTTTTGAAAGAAGACTATTCACACATTCCTTTGCTACAGATATCTTGGTATAATACTGGTCCTTTGTATTTGTCCTAAATTTTCCTGTATCCTGGGCCATACCTTTCTTTTTTCTACGAGAGTGTTCAACTTTATAGGTACGATAGGGTATGTACCGGATACTATAAAAAATGAAAATATCTTGTTTCTCTTGAATAGTACATGCATCTTATTATCGTAGAATCGCCGGCGAAATGTTCTAAGATTCAAGGATTTTTAGGACCAGGATACAAAGTAATTGCATCGATGGGGCATATCCGCGGTCTTGTTCCAGATTTAGATTCAGTTGGAATCCAAAAGAACTTTGAACCAACCTATGAATTCTCAAAAGAGAAGGCTAAAGCTATAGCACAACTAAGAGCTTGTGCAAAGGAGGCAGATTCCGTTATTCTCTGTGCAGACGATGACCGCGAAGGAGAAGCTATTGCATATAGCGTAGCCGTTTTGTTAAAACTCAATCCTTTGACAAATCCTAGAGCTGCCTTCAGAGAAATTACAAAAGATGCAGTCTGCAATGCAATTATGCGCCCTCGCACTATTGATATGAATAAAGTGAACTCACAGCAAGCTAGAGCCATGTTAGATATGATGGTTGGATTTACGATTTCACCTCTCTTATGGAAACATATTGGTGGTGGAACTGCCTTATCAGCGGGGCGATGTCAGACACCTGCCCTGCGCCTTGTTTGTGAGAGAGAGCAAGGGATTGAGGCATTCAAGTCAGAATCATCCTGGTCACTATCAGGGTCCTTTGTAGTCAAGGGTCAGATCACTGGAAAGAACTCCATGTGGCCCGCTACGATGCTAGAGGAACTAGGTGATTCAGAATCAGCCTTGAATTATATGGAAAATCATACCTCAGATGCTTCTGGTAAGGTTCGTTCTGCAATAACTAAGCCGTGGACTGAGTCACCTCCTCAGGCATTAATGACTAGCACTCTACAACAACAAACTAGTAACCTCTATTCCTGTAATCCCAAGAGAACTATGCAAATTGCTCAGAAACTCTATGAGGCTGGTCACATCACATACATGAGAACTGATCAGACTACAATGAGTGAAGAGGCTGTCTTGCAAGCCAAGAAAACGGTAGAGGCTAGATGGGGGAAACAGTATCTAGGTGAGTTGAAGCCTCAAGTAAAGCTTCAGGCAAAGAAGACTACAGGACAACCTGCTGCACCAGCAGCACAAGAAGCTCATGAGGCAATTCGTCCTACTCACTTTGAGAACTCACAGCTACCTATATCAGAGGACTGGGGTCCTCAGGATAGAAAAATCTATCACCTTATTTGGTTAAGAGCCATCCAGTCTATTATGGCTCAAGCGAAAGGAGAGGGGCGCACTGTAACGTTTGACCTGGATGGAGATGACAATGAATTCCCATGGGAAGCCAAGTGGAAGAGAACCTTATTCCAGGGGTGGAAGATTGCCGATGAGAAAGACGCTCAAATCAAGGCTGCAGAGGACAAGGATGAAGAAGATGTAGCCGAGTCAGCCGATGCCTTCTGGAAACTCGCCGAGGGTATAAAGGAGGGCCAAGGAGTTTCTTGGAAGACCTTGAATGCAAAGCCAAAGGAATCTAAACCACAAGGTCGTTATACGGAGGCCACCTTAGTTCGTGACTTAGAAAAGAAGGGTATTGGTCGCCCGTCTACGTTTGCATCTCTCATTGCAACCATTGTAGACAAGGCGTATGTGGAAATAAAGGATATACCTGCTTCAGTACAGAATTCCAAGACTTATACGCTGACTTCTCTGAACCAGTGGCCTCCTACTGAAGAGGTATTCCAACTCAAGAAGGGTGGTGAGAAAGCTCGTATTATGCCAACACCCCTAGGAACTAGTATTCTAGACTTTACAGTAAAGAACTTCCCTGACCTCTTTGCCTTCGATTTCACAGCATCCATGGAGGGCAGGCTAGACAAGATTGCTGAAGGTGGCGAGCCATGGAAAAAGGTTCTAGAGGATACATGGAAGTCTTATAAGGATCGATATGAGGGCCTGAAGGGTTCTAAGGCTGCTACTGGACAATCTGGTTCAAATCCTAGAAGAAAGGAATTCAGTGATTATCTGGTAGGTGTAATGACTGGGAAGGGTCCATTGCTTCTGAGAGAAGACCCCAAAGGAGATAAAGATAAGACGGTATTCTATGGATGGCCTCTAGGAAAACAACTACAGACCCTTACAGAAGAGGAGGCGAAGACATTCGTTGAAAATATCGGAAAACAACGAGCTGGATCTGAACTCGGTGAATTCAATGGTAATCCAATAGTAAAGAAGAAGGGGCCTTATGGTCACTATGCCGAATGTAATGGTATCCGAGTGAATTGTACTGAAGAGACAAGCATTGATGAAATTATAGCGAAGTTAGAAGCAAAGGGTCAGGAAACTCCTGCTAGAACTCTAGGGCCTTTCCAGATTAGAACTGGTCAGTATGGCCCCTATTTAATAAAAACCGATACACCCAAGGGTAAGAAACCTGTTTGTGTATCTATTCCTAAGGGAACAGATATAGAGAACTTAACTGCACAACAAGCAGGAGAGATATTTGAGGCAGGAGCAAAAGCAAAAAAATCTTTTAGAAAATTCAATAAAAATTGAAAAGTACAATTATATTTTAAATTCATCCTAATGCATTGTGTTTACTGGAAATCATCATACACAGGGGTTGAAGGACATGGTGAATTCATATTTAGATGGATCACTAGAGCAAACAGACCTTCTTTCCTATGGTCTCTTCATGCAAGCCATGAATGAGATGGTAGAGGATTCATTAAAGTTCTTTAACGATGAGGCTAAAGTTCTAAAGGATAAGATTCTTGAGCTTGGTATTGCTGATAGATTAGCATTTAAAGAGATAGAAGAGATTGGTGGACTTGAGGTAATGCTCAGAGATTTTGTATTTGATGAGTTTGTAGGAAGAACAGAGCTTGTAAAACTTGTAAGAGGATCTAGAGCATATACTAAGAATCTGCAAGATTTCTACAAACGTATGTCTGCCCTTACTACTCCTAAGCAAGGTCTTACTTTAGAAGGAGAAGTTGGAACTCAGGCTGGAGTTGATGGGGAGTACGGCATGATGAGGACTTATAACTCTGCAGTTGTAAGAGATTCATACATGATAATGAATCCTGCTGAAGCACAAAAATATT